>DATGVB010000154.1:0-16694 GCA_035300805.1 Tetragenococcus sp.
TCGGTGTTGAAGTGACCCACCTAACTTGCCGTTCAGATGGTTTTCTGGATGTTGATTTGCTGGAGGCGGCTATTCGTCCGAATACCAAGTGTCTGGTAATGACGCATGCCTCTAATGTACTGGGTACGATACTGCCAGTTAAAGAGTGTTTTGCCATTGCTCAGAGTCATGGTTTGTTAACCGTTTTAGACAGTGCCCAGACGGCCGGTTTTTTACCCATCGATATGCAGGAGATGCAGGTCGATGTATTAGCTTTTACCGGTCATAAAGGCTTACTGGCATTAGCCGGGATCGGTGGTTTTGTCTTATCTGAAAAAGCAGTCCAAGTGATGCGCCCCTGGCTAGCTGGAGGTACAGGGACCCAGTCTGAGTTGGCGGGACAGCCTGATATAATGCCTGATAAATTTGAGGCCGGCACGCCTAATAGTGTTGGCATCTTTAGTTTAAAAGAAAGCATTCAATGGCTAGAAAAAAAGGGACTTAAAACAATTTATCAAAAAGAGCAGCAACTGACGCAACTTTTTCTAGCTGGTTTAGCCGATTTACCAGTCAGCGTTTTGGGAACAACTGACTTAGATCAGAGAGTTCCGGTGGTCTCAATTGTAGCAGATTCGATTACTTGTGATGAGCTGGCTCAGAACTTGTTTGATGATTATCAGATCGTGACGCGTAATGGTCTCCATTGCGCTCCCAATGCGCATAAGACAGCAGGAAGTTTTGCAACGGGAGCCTTGCGTTTTAGCTTTGGCTATGCTACTACTGAGGCTGAGGTGAAAACTTGCTTAGAAGCTTTAAGAAAGGAGTTATTACAATAATGGAAGATTTTTTATCTAGCTGTACTTCTGGTGGATGTGGTGCAAAAATTGGTGCTAAAGATTTAGCTGGTTTATTGCAGGATCTGCCAAGAAAAGAAGATGAGCATCTGCAGATTGGTTTTGATAGTGCTGATGATGCTGCAGTTTATCGCTTAAATGAAGAACAGTCTTTAATCTCGACAACGGATTTCTTCTCTCCGATGGTAGCTGATCCTAAAACCTTTGGTGCAATTGCCGCTACCAATGCTTTAAGTGATATCTATGCCATGGGAGGAAGACCCTTATATGCTTTAAATATTGTTTGTTTTCCTGAGCGCCTGCCTAAAGAAGAATTGCAGCAGATGCTTTTAGGCGGTGCAGAAAAAGTTTTAGAAGCCAATGCGACTTTGGCAGGAGGACACTCGATTTATGATCATGAACCAAAATATGGTTTAGCTGTTACGGGGATCGTAGCCAATGATCAGATCATTCAAAATAATACACCACAAAAAAAAGATGTTCTGATCTTGACCAAAGCACTAGGTGTAGGACTGGTACAGGCAGCTGTGCGTGTAGATTTGGCCGATCAAACAACAGAACAGGCAGCCATCACTTCGATGCAGCGCCTTAATAAATATGCTGCAGAAAAAATGCAGAATTATCAAGTTCACGCCTGTACGGATGTGACTGGTTTCGGTTTTTTAGGTCACTTGACTGAAATGGTAGGACAACATCATACGGCTGTGATCGACACCAGTCTCTTGCCACTGTTACCACAAGCCTATCACTTTGCAAAAGAATATCTGGCAACTGCCGGGGGTCAGCGCAATCGTGAATTTTTGGGAGATAAAGTTTCACTGGCAGGCATTACCCCTGCTATGCAGGAGATTTTATTTGATCCACAAACTTCAGGAGGTTTGTTGATCAGTGCAGCAGCTGCTGATGCGACAGAGTTATTAGCAGCTATTCAAAAAGATGATCCGGCAGCTCGGATTGTTGGTGAAATTGTTGAAAAGGAAAACGAAGCTATCGTGCTTTTATAGAAAGGAATTTTTAAATGATAAAAATTAATGCTTTAGGCAAACCGTGTCCCATTCCAGTGATTGAAACTAAAAAAGCCATTCGCAAGTTAGACGGTAAGGCGGATACGATTGAAGTAACTGTCGATAATGAAGTGGCTATTAATAATATTTACAAAATGACCCAAGATTTAGGCATTGCAACCCAAACTGCTCAACAAGCAGACGACCACTTTACGACCACTTTACAACCTACTGGGAAGTTAAAAGAAGACTCCAGTATTAAAGAAGATATCGTGATCATGATCGGTACTCAGACTTATGGGAAAGGAGATGACAAGTTAGGAACAATGTTAATGAAAAGCTATCTTTATTCACTAACGGAATTGGATGATCTACCAACAACTCTGATCTTTTTCAATGAAGGTGCTTTTCTAACCGACAAAACGTCTCCTGTTCTGGAAGATTTGCAGACTCTACAAGACAAAGGAGTTACGATCTTGACTTGTGGTACCTGCGTGGACTTCTACGAGATCAAAGATACACACGAAATTGGGGATATCACGAACATGTTTAGTATCAGTGAGATCCAGATGAAAGCAGACAATGTGGTCACTTTATAGGAGTTAAATGATGGAATATTTACTGACTTTCCCTAATACTCATCAAGTCATGAAAGCAGAAAGTTTGTTAAACGGCAAGGGCATCAAGACAAAACCGATGCCTTTGCCTACTGCTTTGGGTGCTTCCTGTGGCATTACTTTACGTATTGATGAGCAGAAAGTAACAGAAGGGGAAAAAATATTAGCTGAAAACAAGGTAGCATTAAGTGCTATTTATCAGATCCATCAAGAAGATGGGAAAAAGGAGTACTGGCCGTGGAAAGTTTGATCAATTGTTTTGCCTTAAAAAAACATGAGGTGATTTCTATTATTGGTAGCGGCGGCAAAACTTCTTTGTTGCGTTATCTGGCAAAAACGACTCGTCATGAGAAAATTTTAACTGCGACTACAACTAAAATGGGCTTGCCTAAAGAAGATGACTATGATTATCTGTTAACCGACCCGTTAACAGCGATTCCGGCAAAAAAAGGAATAACGATGGTCGGAGCAGTGACAAAAACACCAGAACGCAGTAAATTAAGCATGTCTGAATCATCTTTATTTCCAAAAAGTTTTACTGATTTTGATAAGGTGATTTTAGAAGCAGATGGTTCCAAACAGCTTCCCTTAAAGGGATGGGCTGATTTTGAACCGGTTATTTTACCGGAAACGACCATGACGATCGGTATTGTTCCTATCACTGTCTTGGGCTTAATTACAGCTGAGGAAACAATTCATCGCTTAAATCTCTATTTAAAGATGGTCAAGGCAGAAAAAGGTGAAACTGTCACGATCGATCATTTAGTGCAGTTGATTGAACATCCGCAAGGTCTTTTCGCTAAAGCTAAAGGCGAAAAAATCCTTTATCTAAATCATGCAGATAAAAAAGAAGAACTTTCAGCAGCAAAAAGATTAACCGAAAAACTGTCAGATACAGTGGTGGATAAGGTAGTTGCAGGCAGCACACTAGCAGGTAAAGGAAAGATAATATGGGTAAGATAGAAGAAACGACCGTAGTCATTCGCGGCGGCGGTGATATTGCAACTGGAATTATTCAAAAAATGGTTCATGCGGGTTTTAAAGTAGCTGTTTTAGAAACAGATCGTCCTTTGGCAATTCGCCGGACAGTTGCTGCTTGTAACGCAGTCTATTTTGGCGAATATCAAGTTGAAGACTTATGTTTTGAAAAAATTCAGCAGACGAATGACTGTCAGAAAGTCTGGCAAAGAGGTAAAGTTCCTTTATTGATCGATCCTAATGGCAATTCTCTATCAGAGCTGAAACCAACAGTGGTTGTAGATGCGATTTTGGCTAAAAAAAATTTAGGGACAAACCGGCAAATGGCGCCTTTCACTATTGGATTAGGCCCTGGTTTTAGTGCACCAGAAGATGTGAATGTAGTTGTAGAAACGATGCGGGGGCATTCTTTAGGCCGGTTGTTTTATAAAGGGGCGGCTTTAGCCAATACAGGTGTTCCTGGTGTTTTAGGAGGGAAAAGCGCTGAGCGTGTCGTTCACTCGCCGGCTAGCGGCAAGGTTCAGCATGTTCGCTTGATTGGCGACTATGTTGAAAAAGGAGAACTGCTCTTTTATGTGGGTGATGTGCCAGTCTATTCTCCTTTAGATGGAACTTTACGCGGTGAGATTGCTGAAGGACTAGTCATTTCTCAAGGATTAAAATGCGCGGATGTGGATCCTCGTTCGGTTGAAGAAGTGGACTGTTTTACCATTTCAGACAAGGCCCGAGCACTGGGCGGTGCTGTTTTAGAAGCAACATTAATGTATTTACACGCACAAGCATAAAAACTTGGGCGTGTTTTTTTATAGCAGCTAATAAAAAATACTCGCTCAAGACGTTCGATCTTGAGCGAGTAGGAAAAGACAGGAAAAAGGTTTGTCTTCTTAGCCAATATAGTTATACAAAGTGTATTTGGAAATATTGAAGTATTTAGCCACCTTGTCACCGGATTTGGTGATTAGAAAAGCCCCTTTACTGTTTAAAAACTGAATGCTGCGGACTTTATCCTCTTTAGTCATCAGCGCTACAGGCTTACCTACTAATTTAACCGATTCTTTGATCAGTTCATCCAACAATTCATTAACATCTTGTGGAATGAAATTAGGATCTACCTGGGTTTCAGGTTCTTGTGTTGCCGTTAGTTTGTGAATGGCATTTTCGGCAGCGAATAAAGTAGAAGTGTCAAAATTAATAGCAAAAATCGCTTCTAGATCACCAGCTTCTCCCCGATAAAACATAGTACTTGATTTCAATACTCGGCCATCTCGTGTACGCGTTAAATAGTTATAATGATCTTTGATTTCAGCAGGGTCTTTTTGCAGTGTTTCTAAAACTACTTGAGAAGGTCCATCACCGATATGTCGGTTTGTAACATGTCCGTTTTCAATTGCGATAATTGAATGGTCTGCATTTTGTTCATCGATTTTATGTACAACTACTTCGCAATCTTCACCGAATTGTTCAGCTACGGCTTTGGCGACTTGTTTGAGAAAAGTCGCATTTTGCTCAGATAACATAATTTACCTCCGTTAAAAATTATTTATATATCTATAATAATATCATGTAAATTTTCATTTCACAAATATTTATAAGCCTTGAAACAAATTTTAGTGTAATAGTACAAAATAATTTTTAGATACACTTTTTTTTTTTTAGATAACGTGCTATACTATCTCTAGGGAATGAACAGTAACAAAAATTTTTTATGACAAATGAAAAGTTTTTGTTAATAAAATATATTATTTTGAGGAGGCTCACGAATGTTATTGATCGGCAATGGTCATGTGGTGACACGTGGCACAAAAGGTTTTATCGAGAATGGCGCAGTAGTGATCGACGGAACGAAAATCAAAGAGGTTGCTGACACAAAATCGTTGCAGGCAAAATATCCTGATGCTGAATTTATCGATGCTAAAGGCGGTTTGATAATGCCAGGTTTTATTAACATGCATAATCATATCTATAGTACTTTTGCTCGTGGCTTAAGCATCAATGGATACAATCCCAAAAACCTACTTGATATCTTGGAAGGCCAATGGTTTAAGCTTGATAGTGAAATGACAAACGAAACAAACTACCGCAGTGCTCAAATCGCCTATCTAGAAAGTGTCAAAAGTGGAGTAACTACTATGTTTGACCATCAGGCAAGTTATGGTGAAATTGAAGGAAGCTTAGATCAATTAGCACAGGCTGCTGAAGAAATGGGCGTCAGAACTTGTCTTTGTTATGAGATTTCTGATCGTCATGGAAAAATCCAAGCAGATCGTGCAATTGAAGAAAATGTTCGCTTCATCAATAAAGTTCAAAAGCAAACAAGCGATATGCAAAAAGCTATGATGGGAATGCATGCTCAATTTACCCTATCGGATGATACGATCGAAAAAGCAGTTGCTAAAACTCCTGCTGGCGTGGGTGCTCATATTCACGTGGCTGAAGGTATTTCTGATGTTCATGCTTGTCTACATGACCACAATAAACACATTGTAAACCGCTTATTTGATTTAGGCGTACTTGGTGAAAAGACAATTTTAGGCCATTGTATCTATATTAATGCTCAAGAAATGCAGTTAGTAAAAGATACAGACACTATGATCGTGACTAATCCAGAATCAAATATGGGCAATGCCATTGGTTGTCCTCCTGCATTGCGTTTCATTAATGAATTTGGTATTTTAACTGGTCTTGGAACAGATGGCTATACACAAGATATGACTGAATCTTATAAAGTAGCTAACTTGATTCACAAACACAACTTAGTAGATCCTAGCTGTGCCTGGACAGAGGTTCCACAAATGTTATTCGAAAACAACCCGGCAATGGCAAATCGTTATTTCGATACAAAATTAGGTGTACTTGAAGAAGGAGCTGCGGCCGATGTGATCGTGGCTGATTATCATGCGCCGACTCCGATTAATGCTGATAATGTGAACATGCATATCTTATTTGCCGTAAATGGTAACAGTATTTCTGATACGATCATCAATGGTGAAGTTCGCATGAAAAATCGTGAAGTTCTTGGAGTAGACCAAGAAGAATTATATGCTAAGGCAAGAGAAGAAGCACAAAAATTATGGAAGAGAATTAACAGCTAGAGGTGAAAAATAATGAGTGATTTAATGCGTCCCATCTCAATTGATGCTTTGATTGACTGGATCATGAGAGAATACAAGAAGACGGGAAGTATTTTTGGAGTTCGTCGCTTGTATAAAGCAGACAAAGATAAAACGATCTCCTTATTTAATGAAAAATTAGAAGTACCGGTTGGACCGGCAGCTGGTCCGCAAACGCAGCTGGCACAAAATATTATTGCGGCTTATGTAAGCGGAGCAAGATTTTTTGAATTGAAAACTGTTCAAGTACTTGATGGTGAAGATTTACCAGTTCCTAAACCATGTATCACAGCACGTGATGAAGCTTATAATGCTGAATGGTCTACTGAATTGTATGTACCGCAAGCTTTTGAAGAATACGCTAAAGCATGGTTTGTATTGAAATTATTGAGCAAGGAATTTGACCTGGGAGATCCAGACGGATTTATCTTCAATATGAGCGTTGGTTATGATATGGAAGGGATTTTGACTCCTAAGATTCAAAATTACATTCATAATATGCAGCATGCTGATGAAACGCCAGTTTGGGATGAATGTATCAAGGCAGCACGTAATCATATGGATCAATTTACACGGATCGATGAAGATTACCTGGCTTCTATCAACCCATGTGTCTCACATTCCATTACTTTATCTACTTTACATGGCTGTCCGCCAGAAGAAATTGAAAAGATTGCAACTCATTTTATTAAAGATCAGCAATTGCATACCTTTATCAAATGCAATCCGACTTTACTAGGTTATGAGTATGCCCGTCAAACCATGAATGAACTTGGTTTTGACTACATGGAATTTGACGATCATCACTTTGTTGAAGATCTGCAGTTTGAACAAGCAGTTCCGATGCTGCAACGTCTGCAAGCATTAGCTGACGGCAACCAGAGAAGTTTTGGTGTAAAAATTACCAATACCTTCCCAGTCGATGTGGCTCAAAGCGAGTTGCCTGCTGAAGAAATGTTTATGTCTGGACGTTCGCTATTCCCATTAAGTATTAAAGTAGCTAAAAAATTATCTGATGCTTTTCATGGTAAATTACAGATTTCTTATTCTGGTGGTGCCGATATCTTCAATATTAAGGATTTATTTGAGGCAGGGATCTGGCCGATCACCGTGGCTACTACTCTGTTAAAACCGGGTGGCTATCAGAGAATTACCCAAATGGCCAATGTTATCTCAAGTTTACCTTATCCAAATGTTGTAAAACTTGATTTGGCTAAATTAAATGTTTTAGTTGATAAATCTAAAAAACAAAGTCATTATCAAAAATCGGTAAAATTACCTGTTTCACCGAAAATCAAAGAACAAGTTCCGTTATTGAACTGTTATACAGCTCCTTGTCGTGGAACCGGCGGATGTCCGATCGATCAAGATATCCCAGCTTATCTACGCTATGTCAGTGAAGGAAAATATTTAAATGCTTTACAAGTTATTGTGGATAAAAACCCGCTGCCATTTATTACAGGGACGATTTGTGCGCATCCTTGCGAAACAAAATGTACGCGTCAGTTTTATGAAGATGCAATTGATATTCGTGGCGTGAAGTTAGAAGCTGCCGAACATGCGTATGATGAATTGATGGCAACCATGGAAAAACCAGTTGTGAAAGCTGATGCCCCTAAAACAGCTGTTGTCGGTGGTGGTCCTGCAGGGATTTCTGCTGGTTACTTATTGGCTCGCGAAGGCTATCCGGTTACTGTTTTTGAAAAAGCCGATGAACCTGGCGGAGTTTGTAGCCAGATCGTACCTGAATTTAGAATCTCAATGAAGAGTGTACAAAATGATATTGATATGGCTAAATTCATGGGAGCAGAATTCAAGACAGGACAAGCGGCACCAGATGCTAAAGCTCTACAGGCTGCAGGCTATGAAAATGTTATCTATGCGATCGGTGCTCATAAACATAACAACTTGAAACTGGATAAAGGTGAAGCCATCAATTCCCTAGAGTTTTTAGGCGATCTGCGGGTCGATCCAAGTCATGATGTTTATGGTGATAACATTGTAGTTATCGGTGGCGGAAATACTGCGATGGACTGCGCTCGTGCAGCTAAGCAATTACCTGGCAACAAAGAGGTCTCTCTGGTTTATCGTCGTGACAAGCGCAATATGCCGGCTGATGAAGAAGAGTTGCTGCTGGCAGTAGAAGATGGAGTAAACTTCCGTGAGTTACTTTCACCTGTTTCTTTAGAAGATGGTGAATTAACTTGTGAAGTGATGAAATTAGGTCAACGTGATGAATCCGGCCGTAAACGTCCTGAATCAACTGGTGAATTTGTTAAAGTGAAAGCTGATACTGTGGTTTCAGCAATTGGTGAAAAAGTAGACAATGACTATTTTGACCAACAAGGCATTGAAACAGATAATCGTGGACGTGTGATTGTAGATCCTAATACATTGGCAACAAACTTGGAACATGTTTATGTAGTAGGAGATGCTCATCGTGGTCCGGCAACAATTGTTGAAGCAATTGCTGATGCAACTAGAGCTTGTAAAAATATCTGTGAAGTACACAATGAAAATTATGAACGTGCCAATAAGAATATTGATTTACAGGCAGTACGTGCTAAACGCGGCAACTTAGTTACTGAAGATAATCCGCTGACACAAGCTGAACGCTGCTTAGAATGTTCGACTGTTTGTGAATCATGTGTGGATGTTTGTCCGAACCGGGCGAATGTGGTGATCAATGTAAATGATGATCCGCAAATTCTTCATATTGACCGGATGTGTAATGAATGTGGTAACTGTGAAACTTTCTGTCCATATTCAAGTGCACCTTATAAAGACAAATTTACTTTATTTAATAGCGAAGAAGATTTCCATGACAGTACCAACGAAGGTTTCTATGTCGTTGATGAAGCGACTAAAACTTGCCTGCTTCGTTACAAAGGCAAAGAACAAACTGTTGATCTGGACAAGACTTATGTCGATGTTGCCAATGGCATCATGGATTTTATGGAAGCTGTAATTGATGATTATAGTTTCTGTTTAGCAAATTAAGAGGTGACAGAATTGACGATGCTAATTAAAGGTGGGACGGTCGTTTCGACAAACGGCCGCCGCCAATTAGACGTTCGAGTAAAAGATGAAAAAATTGTTGAAATGGGTCATGATCTAGCAGCCCATGAAGATGAAATTGTCGATGCAACAAATTGCTATGTTTTTCCAGGTTTTATTGATGCGCATACGCATCTTGAACTGGAAAATGACTTGGCAGCGACCAGTGATAACTTTACCACAGGTAGTGCTGCAGCAGTCGCTAAGGGAACAACAACGGTCATTGACATGGCTACTCCTGATAAGGGCAAAGATCTGAATGACTGTCTGACAGTCTGGAACAAGATGGCAGCAGGCAAGTCATCTTGTGATTACAATTACCATATGTCGATCATCGAATGGAACAAAGACATTAAGGCTCAGGTTGCCGAAATGGTAGCAAAAGGTGTGACTTCTTTTAAAATGTACATGGCCTATGATGCCATGCGGGCAACCGATGCCATGCTTTATGAAGCCATGAAAGAAATCAAGAAAGTCGGCGGCATGCTGGGAGTTCACTGCGAAAACGGTGATCTGGTCAATCAGCTGCAAAAAGATTATGTTGCTGCCGGTAAAATGGAAGCTGCCAGCCATCCCTTAACACGCCCCAATGAAGTGGAAGCTGAAGCTGTCAATCGCTATCTGATGATTGCAGATCAAGTCGGCTTAGCAGTAAATGTTGTGCATTTAAGTACGAAAGAATCTTTAGAAGTAGTGAAACGAGCACGGGCGAAAGGTCAAAAGGTTTATGTTGAAACTTGCCCCCATTACTTACTTTTGGAAGATTCATTGTATAGTCTACCGAACTTTGAAGGCGCAAAATATGTTTGTTCACCGCCTTTAAGAAAACCGGCGGATGAACAAGCACTTTGGCAAGGTGTTATCGATGGAAATGTAAACACGATTTCGACGGATCATTGTGATTTTAATTTTGCCAATCAGAAGACTGTGGGTAAAGATAATTTCACGCGTATTCCCGGCGGTATGCCAGGTGTAGAAACCAGACCTGAATTGATTTACAGTGCAGGTGTTGCCAGCGGTAAGATCAGTTTAGAACGTTTTGTGGGTTTGTTGTCTGAAAATATTGCCAGACAATTTAATATGTATCCGCAAAAAGGGGCCTTACAAGTCGGCAGTGATGCAGATATTGTTATTTGGGATCCAGCTAAAAAAGGCGTGATCAGTGCGAAAACACAAGTTACAAACTGCGACTACACACCATTTGAGGGTTTTGCAACAAAGGGGAGTGCGCGCAGTGTCTACTTACGAGGTAGCAAGGTAGCAGAAAATGGAAAAGTTGTTAAAGCGAAAACCGGAAAGTTTGTTTTCCGTAAAATAAATAAATAATTGTGGAGGGTATACATTGGAAAAAATTAAATGGGTAAAAAATGAGATGCCGAAAACAGCAGATCAGTCACTACATTTGATGGATCAGGGAAATATGAAGAAAGCACGTACTTTTCATAAAAGCTTTCCTCAATATGATGAGACACCATTAGCCAATTTAACACATATGGCTGACTTTCTAGGACTGAAAGGTTTATCTGTTAAAGATGAATCTTATCGTTTTGGCTTGAACGCTTTTAAAGTATTAGGTGGTTCTTTTGCCATTGCAAATTTTGTAGCCAAACAAACGGGCAAAGATATTTCTGAAATTGATTATGAAACTTTGACATCAGATAAGTTAAAAGAAGAATTTGGTCAAGCTACTTTCTATACAGCCACTGATGGCAATCACGGTCGCGGGGTTGCCTGGGCTGCCAGAAAATTAGGTCAGAAAGCAGTTGTGCTGATGCCTAAAGGTTCAACTAAAATGCGTTACGACAATATCGCCAAAGAAGGCGCAGATGTAACGATTGAAGATGTCAACTATGATGAATGTGTCAGAAAAGCCAATGCCTTGGCAGAAGCCGATGAAAATGGTGTGATGGTACAAGATACTGCTTGGGACGGTTATGAAGAAATCCCAACTTGGATCATGCAAGGCTATGGTACGATGGCTAGTGAAGCAGCTGAACAGATGAAGGCTCTTGACAAACGCCCGACTCATGTTTTTGTTCAAGCAGGCGTAGGAAGTCTAGCTGGAGCTGTAGTTGGTTATTTCGCCAACTTGTTCCCGGAAAACCCTCCAAAATTAGTCGTAATGGAAGCTCAAGCAGCTGACTGTTTATATCAGTCTGCAAAAGCCAAAGATGGCAAGATCCGTTTTGTTGACGGCGATCTGCAAACGATCATGGCTGGCCTGGCTTGTGGTGAACCGAATACAATTTCATTTGATATTCTGAAAAATCATGTGGATGCATTTGTATCATGCCCAGACTTTGTTTCTGAAAAAGGTATGCGTATGTTAGGCGCTCCAGTTAAAGGTGATCAGCAAGTGATTTCTGGTGAATCCGGGGCTGTTGGTATGGGGCTTATTGCAACATTAATGGAAGATCCTGAATATAAGGATCTGAAAGAAGCGTTAGAATTAGATAATCAATCAGAGGTAGTAATGTTTTCTACTGAAGGCGACACTGACCCTGATAATTATAAACATATTTTATGGAGGTAAAAAAATGGATTTAGAAGCAGTAAAGAAACAAGCGAATGGTTACCAAAAAGATATGGTTAAATTATTGCGTGACCTAGTCAAAATTCCTGGAGAAAGTGCTGGAGAAGGAAAAAAATTACAACGCGCTAAGGAAGAAATGGACAAACTTGGTTTTGATAAAGTTGAATTTGACCCCCAAGGGAACTTGTTAGGATATATGGGTAACGGAGAAACTTTGATCGCATTTGACGGTCATATGGATACTGTTGCTATCGGTGAAATGAAAAACTGGGAATTTGATCCTTATGAAGGTTATGAAAATGACACTGAAATTGGTGGACGCGGGACTTCTGACCAAGAAGGCGGAGTTGTTTCTGCAATTTATGGTGCTAAAATCATGAAAGACTTGGGTCTTTTAAGTGATAAATATACTGTGTTAGTAACAGCTACTGTTCAAGAAGAAGACTGTGACGGACTTTGCTGGGACTATATCATCAATGAAGATAAAATCCGTCCTGAATTTGTTGTTTCAACAGAACCGACAGATGGCGGAATCTATCGTGGACAACGTGGCCGGATGGAAATCAAAATTGATGTTCGCGGTGTATCTTGTCACGGCTCTGCTCCAGAACGTGGCGACAATGCAATCTACAAGATGGCAGACATCTTACAAGATGTTCGTGCTTTAAATAACAATGACTGGAAAGAATCTACCGGCATTAAAGGCTTAGCTAAAATGTTAGAAGAAAAATTCAATCCAGAATGGCAAGAAGCTCGTTTCTTAGGCCGTGGTACAGTTACAGCTTCAGAAATCTTCTCACAATCACCAAGTCGTTGTGCCGTTGCTGATGGATGTACAGTTTCATTAGACCGTCGTATGACTGCTGGCGAAACTTGGGAAAGTTGTTTAGAAGAAATCCGTCAATTACCTGCTGTTCAAAAATATGGTGAAGACGTAACAGTTTCTATGTATAAGTATGAACGTCCAAGTTATACCGACCTGGTCTATCCAATTGACTGCTACTTCCCAACTTGGGTTATTCCTGAAGATCATAAAGTTTCAGAAGCTTTGGTTGAAACTCACCATCAATTATTTGGTGAAAAACGTCAAGGACCTGATTCACAAATTAAAATGCGTGAAGCTCGTCCATTACTTGACAAATGGACTTTCTCAACCAACGGCGTTATGATCATGGGCAAAAATGGTGTTCCTTGTATTGGTTATGGTCCAGGTGCTGAAGATCAAGCACATGCTCCAAACGAAATTTCCTGGAAAGAAGACTTAGTTCGTTGTGCAGCTTTCTATGCTGTATTGCCAACAGTTTATACCAAATAATTATTAACAGTTACTGGAACAGGCTTTGCCTGTTCCAGCACTCTGATTTTTATGGAAAAATATTTTAAGGAGAGAAATTAATGACTGATTTTAAAGATTTAGTAAATGAAATTGATAGCTATGATACAAAAGATATGTATAACAATGACTTTATGCAAACTTGGCATAAAAGCGATGATGAATTAAAAGCAACTTTAAAAGTTGCTGATGCTTTACGTAATTTACGTAAAAGAAATATTTCAACTAAAATTTTTGATTCTGGTTTAGGAGTGTCCATTTTCCGTGATAACTCAACTAGAACTCGTTTTTCATTTGCCAGTGCCTGCAATATGCTAGGTTTAGCTGTACAAGATTTGGATGAAAAGAAATCACAAATCTCACACGGCGAAACTGTTCGTGAAACAGCAACTATGATTTCTTTCATGGCTGATGTTATCGGTATCCGTGATGACATGTATATCGGTAAGGGCGATGCATACATGCGTGAAGTTATCGATTCTGTTAAACAAAGCAATGAAGATGGCATCTTGGAACAACGCCCTAACTTAGTCGATCTTCAAGATGACACAGATCACCCAACGCAAGCTTTGGCTGATTTAAACCACATCATTCATGAAGTTGGCGGGATTGAAAATCTTAAAGGTAAAAAAATCGTTATGTCATGGGCTTATTCTCCATCTTACGGCAAACCTTTATCAGTTGCTCAAGCGATCGTTGGTTTAATGACTCGTTTTGGTATGGATGTTACTTTACCTCATCCAGAAGGCTATGAAATTATGCCTGAAATTGAAGAATTAGCGCAGAAAAATGCTGAAAAATCTGGCGGATCATTCACTAAGACTAATGACATGAAAGAAGCTTTTGACGATGCTGATGTAATCTATTGCAAGAGCTGGGCACCATTTGCAGCTATGGAAAAACGTACTGAATTATTCGGTAATGGCGAATTTGATGCTATTGACGAATTAGAAGAAGATTTGTTGAAACAAAATGCTCAACATAAAGATTGGGCTTGTACGGAAGAAATGATGGAATTAACGAAAGACGGTAAAGCTTTGTATATGCATCCACTTCCTGCTGACATCACTGGTGTTTCGGCTGAAGAAGGCGAAGTTGACGCTTCTGTATTTGATCGTTACCGCGATGAATTATATAAAGAAGCAAGTAACAAACCTTATGTCATCGCAGCTATGATCCTTTTGAGCAAATTCAAAGATCCTGCTAAGGCATTAAAAGAATTAGAAGCTCGTGGACAAAAACGTAACATTAGCGCAGAATAATTTTTGTTTGAAGAGCTTTAAGTAAAAAAGATAATTACTTAAAGCTCTTCTTGTTTTTATAATAATTGTGAAAAAGATTCAGGAGGAAAGAATATGACAAAAGTTGTTGTAGCTCTAGGCGGTAACGCATTGGGCAATAACTTAAAAGAACAAATGGCTGCTGTTAAACAAACGGCTGTTAATGTAGTGGATTTAATTGAAGAAGGATATGAAGTAGCCTTAGTTCACGGCAACGGGCCGCAAGCGGGAATGATCCAATTAGCTATGGATGAAATGACAGCTAAGGATGAAGAAAAATATCCAGCTGTTTCCTTATCTGTAAGTGTGGCTATGAGTCAAACTTATATTGGTTATGATCTGCAAAATGCTTTACGTGAAGAAATGCTGCATCGCGGTATGAAAAAACCGGTAGTCACGATTGCCACTCAAGTAGTTGTAGATCCAGATGATCCGGCTTTTGATAAACCGACGAAACCAATTGGTCGTTTCATGGAAAAAGAAGAAGCCATGCAAGCTGCTTTAGAAAAGAACATTTCGGTTATGGAAGATGCTGGACGTGGCTATCGTCAAGTTGTTGCTTCACCGAAACCAAAAGAAATCATTGAAATCGAAACCATTAATAATTTGATGAATGACGGTGAATTAGTTATTTCTTGCGGCGGTGGCGGAATTCCTGTTACTAAACAAGCAAATGATCATTTAAAAGGTGTTCCAGCAGTGATCGATAAAGATTTCTGCAGTGCTTTATTGGCAGAAACGATCGATGCTGACTTTTTAGTTATTTTAACAGCAGTCGAACAAGTTGCTTTGAATTTTGGTACGCCAGAACAAAAGAATCTGGAAAAAGTTTCTCCTTATGAATTGCAAAAATATGCACAGCAGGGACACTTTGCACCAGGTTCAATGCTGCCGAAAGTAGAAGCGGCTATGAGCTTTGTTAAAAAGACAGGCAATAAAGCTTTGATTACCTCATTAGAAAAAGCTAAAGAAGGTTTAGCTGGTAAAACAGGTACTCTCGTTACTAGTGATTAAGAAAGAAGGAAAAGAAATTGACAAAAAAAATGGTAAATGCTAACAATGCACCCGCAGCAGTAGGACCTTATTCTCATTCGGTTGCCGCTGGAGATTCTGTGTTTATTTCAGGTCAATTAGGCTTGGATCCAGTTTCAGGAAAATTACAAGACGGCGTAGAAGGACAGGCAAAACAAGGTTTTGAAAATCTAAAAGCTATCTTGGCTGAAAACGGTTTGACTTTATCTGATGTTGCAAAAACTACTGTTTTGCTTGCAGATATGAGTGATTTTGCTGCAGTTAATGCAATTTATGCAGATTATTTTGGAGATTGGAAACCTGCGCGTTCATGTTTTGCAGTTAAAGATCTACCAATGGGTGGTTTATTTGAAATTGAAGCTGTCGCTGTTAAATAGATTCATATCGGTCTTTAGGACCGATCTGAAAGGAGTTTGCTAGATGGAAACTGAAAAGGGAATGGACGCACTTTATGAATTTGACGCAAAACCAAAATTAGGAGAAATCCTATCCTTAGCATTACAACACGTAGTTGCCTCGATCGTTGGAATTGTTACCCCAGGTCTGATGATTGCCCAAGCTTGTAATTTAAATCAAGCAGATACGACGCTGATTTTACAAACAGCTTTAGTTTTTGCCGGGATCACAACTTTGATTCAGGTTTTCCCTATCTTTGGTAAATTGGGAGCACGTTTACCTTTAATGATGGGAGCTAGTTTTGCCTATGTGCCTATTTTATTATCAATTGGTGTACAATTTGGGATCGCCGCTATTTTTGGGGCTCAACTGATTGGTGGACTAGTCGTAATGATCGTGGGAGTCTTCATAAAAAAAATCCGTTTTATTTTTCCTCCGATTGTTACTGGAACAGTTATCTTAAGTATTGGTTTCTCCCTATTTCCAGTAGCTGTTAAATATATGGCTGGTGGTGTAGGAAA
>DATGVB010000155.1:0-9371 GCA_035300805.1 Tetragenococcus sp.
CGACAATAAAAGTTTGTAGGCTTAAAGGTACGATCCCTAAAGGAATGATAATCTGCGAAAAAATGCTAATAATTCCAGCAAAAATTGCCGCAGTAAGCTGTTCACGTAAGCTGAGTTTCATGTAAACCTCCTTTTTCTTATTGGTTAACGTAAAGATAGCACGATGTTAACTATTTGTAAATAGAAGATTAATGATAAGTTTTATTCATAAAAAAACCACTAGCCATAATAGCTAGTGGAATCACTTTTTTTACATTAATTTGTTGTAGTATTCAACGATGAATGATTCATCAATATCTTGTGTTAATTCTTCACGTTCTGGCAGACGTGTCAATGAACCTTCTAGTTTATCAGCATCAAATGTTACAAAAGCAGGAGTACCTACAGTGGATTCGATGGCTGCTTTAATGGTTACCATATCTTTTGATTTTTCACGAACGCCGATAACTTGACCGACTTCCACATGGTAAGAGGCAATATCTACACGCTTACCATCAACAGTGATGTGACCATGGTTAACTAATTGACGTGCTTGGCGACGAGTTGTAGCCAAACCTAAACGGTAAACAACATTGTCTAAACGTTGTTCTAGTAAGATCATCAAGTTGACCCCATGTTTACCTTCTTTGATTTTGCTGGCTTTTACAAATAAAGTACGGAATTGACGTTCATTTAAACCATACATACGACGTAATTTTTGTTTTTCATTTAATTGTAAGCCATATTCAGAACGAGCTCCACGACTATTAGGACCGTGTTGGCCAGGGGCATAAGGACGACGGGCTAGTTCTTTACCAGTACCGCTTAAAGAAACACCTAAACGACGTGATTGTTTCCATGATGGACCTGTATAACGAGACATAAAAAATTCCTCCAATAATTTTTTTGGAGTAAAATAATCCGATGAAACATTCATGATTCATGTAGTTCGCTCTTCAATCTTCACCTGTGCAGCCGCGGTTACGCAATTGAACCACTTGTGGCGACGAACTAGGGACAAATCATTATCTTTCTGCTGCATTATTTTACACAAAGAGCATTATACCTTGGAAAAGCTAACTTTGTCAAACTTTTTAGCAACAATTACTGCTGTCTTGTGGCCTTATGCTGGAATCTGACTATAAGTATCAGTCAAGATATAGTTACCTTTACTTTGATTGCTTAAGGTGGCTGCCCGTGCATCTAAATCATTAAAATGCCACCATTCAGAAGCTAAGGGTGTTAAACCAGCGGTAACGCAGTATTTCTGCAATTGGAGAGCTTCTTTATTTACAACTGAACGCAAGGAGGATTTTTTCCAGGCAACAGGATCCTTAGTATATACGGGTGCTGTATATAAACAAGAAAGCCGACTTAATTCATGCATAGGTGTATACATCGAATATTCTTCATAGTCTGTAATGACTGTAGCTGGATAAGCGCCAAAGATTTGTTTTCTGCTTTTTTTAATTTTGGCTAGTGAGACATCAAAGGCGTAACCGCGCTGATGATTTGAAGTTGAGTCGGCGATGAACCACTCTAATTCCCAGGAAGCAGTCGAGATACCGGCTTTGATTTTTTATCTTTTTGCGCTAAGTCAGCTAGTTGACTAGCAACTTTTTCTTGGACAGTATAAGGTCGAAAACCTTCATAAACAAGTAAGGTATCTCCTTGAGACAAAGCATTTTTTTGTGCTTGCGCAATTTTTTTACTCATCGGGTAAAGGACAGGAACAATATAACTGTCTTTTTGCAAACGTTTGTTATAACCCCGACTATGATAAAGCTGTTTTCCTGTAATCTCAGGGATTGCTTTTCCCGAAGAACGATAAATTGCAGCGTAAGTATTCGTACAGTTAAAAATAATAGATGGTAGAACATCCGGTAAATTCAATAAAGCAAAAGCGGATCTGATCCAGCCAGTATTTTGTTTAGTCGCTATTTGCCACCAGTCAGCATGCTCTTGTAAAATGCAAAAGCCACTGCCAGCGGCTAATTTTTGGCTTGTTTTTGCTGATATATCAGCTGTTTTATATAAAGGCAATTCAACTGAGGCATAACCCGTAGCTCCATTAAGCGGTAATTCAAATAGTGATTGATTTGGATTCATTTATTGCGACCTCCTGAATAGTAAATAAGTTATTGTTATTTTCATTAACTTCCTATATAATGCAACAATAGCTGATTTTTCAGAAAATTCAAGAGAAACTTTTTTGAAAAGAATTTGATATAAAAATGAGGAGTGAAGTCATGAAAGCAGTATCGCCTTTATTTGAAAAAATTGATGCTTCAATTGAAAAGAAAGTAAATTTAATTAACAGCAGCTATGTTCGCTATGCAGTTCGTTCTGTATTAGCTACCCTATTTCTCACTTTAGGAACTGCGATTGCTTTTGGTGAAGCGATCCAAGCTGAAAAATTGGCAATTGGCAGTGGAAAATTTGTTTTTGCTTTTATGTTTAGCTGGTCCTTGGTCATGATCCTTTTTATGAATGCTGAATTAGGAACTTCCAATATGCTATTTATGACAGTTGGAGTTTATCGTAAAAAAGTAGATTTAAAAACAGCAGCTAAATTATTATTTACTTGTATCTTATTTAATTTGATCGGCGGGATCTTTTTTGGCTACTTGATTTCTTTAACCGGTCCTTTTCAGAATTTACCAGCGGATAATTATATGTTTACCGGTATCGCGGCAAAATTGACTAAAAGCACCCTGCAGATAATTATTGAAGGAATTTTTGCCAATGTGGTGGTTAATACAGCAGTTTTAGTCAGTTTGCGAATGAAAGACGACGCGGGAAAAGTACTTGCTATTATCTTTATTATCTTAATTTTTGCTTTCTTAGGCTATGAACACGTAATTGCTAATTTTCCAGCCTTTTCTTTAGCTTTTTTTACTTCCCATGGGACCCTTTCGGCAATGACAGCAGCAAGTGTACTGCATAACCTGGTTTTTGCTTTAATTGGCAATTATATTGGCGGCGGCTTAATTATTGGTCTAACCTATGCCTGGCTCAATGAAACTGCTACTAACTATGTGGATTAACAAGCCCATTAACAAAGTCTAACGAAATCTCGTTGGGCTTTGTTTTTTCTTTGGCAAACGATTATAATAAATGAAAGACAGAATTAGAGAAGGGGAAAGAGTGTGCGAATTTTATTTATCGGAGATGTGGTCGGATCTTTAGGGAGAAATACAGTCAGTGAGTATCTACCGCGTTTAAAGCAAAAATATGCACCACAGGTGACGATTCTAAATGGAGAAAATGCAGCAGGCGGACGTGGCATCACAGAAAAAATTTATAAAAAGTTTTTGCAAGATGGTGTTGATGTAGTTACTTTAGGCAATCATGCCTGGGATAATCGGGATATTTTCGAGTTTATCCCCACAGTAAAAAAAATGATCCGACCCGCCAATTTTCCATCGGGAACTCCTGGTATGGGGATGGTTTTTGTTAAAGTCAATGCAATCGAACTGGCCGTTATCAATCTGCAGGGCCGTACCTTTATGACGTCTATTGATGACCCTTTTAAAAAAGCAGAAGAATTAGTTGCACGAGCTCATCAAAGGACCCCTTATATTTTTGTCGATTTTCACGCAGAAACTACCAGTGAAAAAGAAGCAATGGGCTGGTTTTTAGATGGTAAAGTATCTGCTGTCATTGGTACGCACACTCATGTTCAAACTAATGATAATCGTATTTTGCCACAAGGAACGGCCTATTTAACTGATGTAGGAATGACCGGTCCTTATGACGCAATTTTGGGTATGAAAAAAGAAGCGGTAGTTACAAAATTTATGACTGCCTTGCCTAAACGTTTTGAAGTCGTAGAAAAAGGACGTTCACTACTATCCGCTTGTCTGATCGAGATCGATGAGCATAGTCAAAAAACAAAGACGATTGAAACCATTCAAATCAATGAAGATCGTCCTTTTATATAAAGGAGAGTTTACTTGGGAGTTTTAAAGGAAGAAAGAGCCATCAGTCAACAACTGACTCAGTTAGTGGACCAGCTTCGTCGGTTGGATTTGATTAAAGAATATAAACAAATTGAAAGTGAAGCTAAAAAAAGTCAAGAGTTGATCGCGCTTGAAGAGAAGATAAAAAAAGCCCAAAAAGCTGCTGTACATTTTGACTATTATGAGAAACCACAAGCAGCCAGGCAAAAAAATCAGGAAATCGATCATCTGAAAAAAGAATATGACAGTCATCCTTTAGTAGTTACTTATCGTCAGAAATTAATGGCTGCGGATGAACTGCTTCAATATATTACTGAGGATCTTGAAAGAAAAGTAAATCATGCAATCGAGGAGGAAGAAATAGATGCCTCAAAAGACTAAAAAAACTCCTATGATGGAACAATATTTTAGCATCAAGGCGCAGTATCCGGATGCTTTTTTGTTCTATCGTTTAGGAGATTTTTATGAATTGTTTTATGATGATGCCTTAAAAGTAGCTCAATTACTTGAATTGACTTTAACCAGTCGCAATAAAAATGCCGAAGAGCCCATCCCTATGTGCGGGGTGCCTCACCATGCGGCCGCAAATTATATTGATACTCTAGTAGAACAGGGATATAAGGTCGCAATCTGTGAACAAATGGAAGATCCTAAGTTGACTAAAGGTATGGTAAAAAGAGAAGTCATTCAGTTGGTCACTCCAGGAACACTGATGGAAGGAAAAGGAGTCAGTGCCAAAGAGAATAATTTCTTAACAGCTTTAGCTTTTAATGGTCAACAATATGGCTTAAGTTATGTAGATCTGACTACCGGAGAATTATGTGCAACTACTTTAAGCGATGTGGAAAGTGTCTTAAATGAAGCTTCTTCTTTACAGACAAAAGAGATGGTGCTGACAGATGATCAGATTTCTGAAACTTTAAAAGAAAATCTGAAAACCCGCCTGGGAATTATTTTTTCAAAACAAGAAAGTTATGAGTCAAATGCGCAGTTTCAATTTTTAACAAATGAGTTAGATTCGGCGGTGGAAAAAGGAGTCACCGGGAAATTGCTGCAGTATTTAGCCGTTACTCAAAAACGCAGTCTGGATCATTTGCAGCAGGCTGAAAGCTATCAAGTAGATCATTTTTTAAAACTTGATCATTACTCTAAAGCGAATCTGGAATTGTCTCAACTGATTCGCAGTGGTAAAAAGCATGGAACTTTGTTATGGCTGTTGGACGAGACGAAAACAGCTATGGGGGGACGCTTATTAAAGCAATGGCTCGATCGCCCCTTGATTCAAAAAAAAGCCATTTTGAAGCGCCAAGACCAAGTGGCTTCCTTACTGGATGCTTTTTTTGAAAGAGAGGATTTGAAGAATGCTCTAACTAAAGTCTATGATTTAGAGCGTCTGGCTGGACGAGTGGCCTTTGGCAATGTAAATGGTCGTGATCTGCTGCAGTTAAAAGCTTCTTTAGAACAAGTTCCAGTACTACGGGCCATCTTAAGCGGAATCAATCAAGGAGAATGGTCAAAGCTGCTCGAACAAATGGAGCCAATGGATGATCTGGTGGATCTGATCGAAAAATCGATAGCTGAAGATGCCCCCCTGTTGATTACTGAAGGGAAAGTGATTAAAGATGGTTTTAACGATCAGCTCGATAAATACCGGGAAGCGATGCGCAACGGCAAGAAATGGTTAGCTGAACTTGAAGCTAAGGAACGTAAAAAAACCGGCATAAAAAATCTTAAAGTCGGTTATAATCGGGTATTTGGCTATTATATTGAAATTACCAAAGCTAATTTAGCAAATTTAAAAGAGGGAATATATGAGCGTAAGCAGACCCTGACCAATGCCGAACGTTTTATAACACCTGAATTAAAAGAGTTAGAGAAGCAGATTTTAGAGGCTGAAGAAAAGTCGGTCGACTTAGAATATCAACTTTTCCTGGGCGTTCGTAAAGAAGTGAAAAAGGCGATCCAACGCTTGCAGCAATTAGCTAAAACAATCAGTGCTGCAGATGTTTTGCAGAGCTTTGCAACTGTCAGTGAACGCTATCAGTATGTCCGACCGGAATTAAGTGATAAACAGAAACTGAATATTGTTGGCGGACGTCACCCGGTGGTTGAAAAAGTTTTGGGAGCCCAAGAATATATTCCTAATACAATTCAGATGGATCAGGAAACTTTGATTCTACTGATCACCGGTCCTAATATGTCAGGTAAAAGTACCTATATGCGTCAATTAGCCTTAACTGTGATTTTGACTCAGATCGGCTGTTTTGTACCAGCAGAATCAGCAGTCATGCCAATCTTTGATCGAATTTTTACTCGTATTGGTGCAAGTGATGATTTGATTGCCGGGCAAAGTACCTTTATGGTTGAAATGATGGAGGCTAATCAAGCCTTACAGCATGCTACAGTCAATAGTCTGATTTTATTTGATGAATTGGGTAGAGGGACAGCAACTTATGATGGCATGGCACTGGCTCAGGCAATCATCGAGTATATTCATCAGCATGTGGGAGCAAAGACTTTATTTTCAACTCATTATCATGAGCTGACCGTTTTGGAAAATGAATTGTCTCAACTAAAGAACATTCACGTGGGGGCCGTCGAAAAAGATGGTAACTTAGTCTTCTTGCATAAGATGATGAAAGGTGCAGCCGACAAAAGCTACGGTATTCATGTAGCCAAAATTGCCGGTTTACCAACAGACCTGCTAAAAAGGGCAGATCATATTTTAACGGCTTTAGAAAAGGGAAAAACTTTGCAAAATCAGGAAGTTCATTCTGAAGAGACAATTATAGATCAAAATGAAAGCCGGCAGCTCTCGCTTTTTGGGGAACCTACAGACGATGAACGAAATGTTATTGAGCAGATAAAAGAACTGGATTTATTGGAGATGACTCCGATTGAGGCTTTGAATAAATTAAATGAATTCAAACAATCGTTATAAGGATATGAGAAAGGAGGGCACACATGAATAAAATTCAAGAACTATCCGAACGTTTAGCCAATCAAATTGCAGCAGGAGAAGTGGTAGAAAGACCCGCTTCGGTAGTCAAAGAACTGATTGAAAATGCAATCGATGCTAAGAGT
This sequence comes from Tetragenococcus sp., assembly GCA_035300805.1. Lineage (GTDB taxonomy): Bacteria > Bacillota > Bacilli > Lactobacillales > Enterococcaceae > Tetragenococcus. The sequence goes on from DATGVB010000155.1 coordinate 7,026, forward strand.
ACAAAAATCGATATTGTTTTAGAAGAAGCAGGACTAAAGAAAATTCAGGTTACTGATAATGGCCAAGGAATTAGTCATGATGATGTAGAAAGTGCCTTTAAACGCCATGCAACAAGTAAAATTCATAATCGTGATGATCTATTTCGCATTCGTTCCTTGGGTTTTCGTGGAGAGGCTCTACCGAGTATCGCGTCTGTCTCGGAAATAACCCTAGAAACTGCAGATGTAACGGAGGAGGAAGGCTCTTATCTTTATCTAAAAGGGGGAGAAATAGAAAAGCATCAGCCAGCAGCCTTGCGTCAAGGTACTAAGATCGTTGTTGAAAATTTATTTTACAATACTCCTGCTCGCTTAAAATATGTGAAAACTATCCAAACAGAACTTGCTCATATTGGCGATATTGTTAATCGTTTGGCTTTAGCTCATGCTGATATCGCTTTTCACTTGGTTCATGATAATAATGAAATGCTAAAAACGGCTGGCAATGGCGATTTGAAACAAACAATTGCTAGTGTTTATGGCATAACAGCTGCCCGGAAAATGCGTTCGATCGCTGCTGAAGACTTAGACTTCAAAATCGAAGGCTTTGTTTCCCTGCCGGAATTGACACGTGCGAACCGGAATTATATGTCTACCATTATTAATGGCCGCTATATCAAAAATTTTGCTCTCAATAAAGCAATTGTAAATGGTTATGGCTCTAAATTAATGGTTGGTCGCTACCCGCTTGCAGTGATAGAGATCACCATGGATCCACTACTAGTTGACGTGAATGTACATCCAACAAAACAAGAAGTTCGGCTTTCTAAAGAACCTGAGCTGATGACGCTCTTGTCAAAGACGATCAATGATTGTTTGAAAGAAGAGAATCTAATCCCCGATGCAGCTGATAATTTACGTTTTAAAAAGAAAGTTGATCAAGCAGAAAAAAGTGAACAATTAGCGATGGACTTGGCTGCAACTGATTCGCACACTTTGAATTTTGATCAAAAGACAGGCAGTTTTTATGTTCACGAGTCAACTGTGGATAAGTCTGTGGAAAAGATTGGGGATCAAGGTGGAAAAGTTGCAGAAAATAGCGATACAGCTAAAGAAAATCTAGATATAACAACAAAAAACCGTCAAGATCATGAGCTTGACAGCTCATTTGAAAATGTGACAACTGTGGATAAGTTTGACGAAGAACATCCTGAATTTGATTTTCATGATAAAAATAATCAGCAAATAATGGAAAAAATTATAGCGGAAGAACCAAGTAAAAAACGTTTTCCGTCATTAGAATATTTTGGTCAAATGCATGGAACGTACTTATTTGCTCAAAGTGATGATGGACTATACATTATCGATCAGCACGCAGCGCAAGAACGTATCAAGTATGAATATTTTCGCAAAAAAATAGGTCAGGTGTCAGATGATTTACAGGAATTGCTGGTACCGATTGTATTAGATTATCCTAATAGCGATATCTTACAATTAAAAGAGAAAACAGAGCTATTGGCAAAAGTAGGAATCTATCTGGAAGATTTTGGAGCTAATAGTTTCATTGTTCGCTCTCATCCTACTTGGTATCCAGCAGGTCAGGAAGAAGAAACTCTAAAAGAGATGATTGACATGCTACTGACAACTGGTGAAGTCAGCGTGCATAAATTTAGAGAGAAAACGGCAATCATGATGAGCTGCAAGCGTTCGATCAAAGCAAATCACCACCTGAATGAACTACAGGCACGACAGTTATTGTCAGATTTATCGCAATGTGAGAATCCTTTTAATTGTCCTCATGGACGTCCGGTAGTTATCCATTTCAATAACTACGATATGGAAAGAATGTTCAAACGTATTCAGGATTCCCATCAGGCAAGAAGCTAGAATAAGTTGGTTATTCTAGCTTCTTTAAATTTATTAAAAATAAAATTATAGTTTCTTGGAGGTTTTTCATAAAAAAGTGTTGACAGAGACGAAAGATGAATGATAGGATATAAAACGTTGCGAAAACAACCAGGCTACTTTTTCTAAGAAAATAGAGTGATAAAAAGTGCTTGACAAATAATATATTAACTGTTATTATATTATTTGTCGTCGAAATTAGAAATTGTTAGAAAAACTTTTTAAAACAAAACTATTGACAGTTTCTAACTAAGATGATAGAGTAATAAAGTTGTCGTTAGAAAGACAGTTAATTAAAAAAGCCGTCAAAGAATCTTTTATAAAAAAGGCTTGACAATTTCATGTCCGGCTGATAAGATATAAAAGTTGCTACGGCGACTAAAAGTAGACCTTTGAAAACTGAACAAAGCAAGCAAACGAACCAATGTGTAGGGCGCTTCTATGAGAATAGAGGCAAACATA
>DATGVB010000156.1:0-3930 GCA_035300805.1 Tetragenococcus sp.
AGTTATCACCGACCAGCAGATCAGATAAGCTGTAAATACTGTCAGCGTAGTCGCCAGAAACTTCTGCAAACTATTTTTCCTGATTCCATCGATCAGAAACAAGGTGATCCCGATGGAGAGCACAGCATAGACAGCCGTGAAAAGAAGCAGAGAAAACTGTGTGTGGTGACGGTAAAGATCAACGATCAGAAAAAGCGCTCCACTATTTAAGATGACACTGATAAAAGCGGTCAGACCCACTTTACCCCCGATAAAAACAAGAATCAGAAAAAGAAAGATCAGCAAGAAGAAAACAAAACCATCGCGCTTTTTTTCCCCTACTTGCCGATTGCTGTAAAAAACCTGGTCTCCTTTGTGCAGAACGGTTGCATCCAGTTCATTTTGGCGATATTTAGCCGATAATTCTATTTTTTCTCCACGATCACCGCCGTTTATTTTTCGGGCTTTAACGACCTGCTTATCTCCTTGAATTTCCACCTGTTCTACCTTGGCCAGTGCCTGCGGATAAAGTGGCGCACTGAATTTCTGGATGGCAAAGCTTGATAACAGACAGATAAAAAAGGCAATCAAACCAATCAAGGTTTTTCTATTCACTCTCATCCCTTCTTTTCATTTAGTACTCTTTTCAGTATCCTATAAGCGTTGGAATGCTGTCAACTTTACTTTTACCGATTTGCTTAAAATTTTAATATTTAAGTGAACATGACTGGTTAAAGGAAATCGATGGAACAATTATTTTGAAAGACGTCTAAGATTTCAATACTTAGTAGAAACGATCGGTTCGTTATTTCCGAAATCTTATTGCTCAAGTTCTGACAGATTCAAACGGAGACTCCTGCTAAAATAAGGAATCTCCGTCATTCATATTCTTCTATTTTTCTCTGTCAAATAACGTCCCTTTGATTCCTTTTCTATTCGATCCTTTTAAATATTTTCTATAAAGTCACGATGTCTATAACCTAAAAGACCTAACAAACACAGCAGCAGTCCAAACAGAGTCAAGAGCAGGAAGACTCTCAGCTCAAACTGATCAGTTGGCATAGCAGGGATCCAGCTCAAAATGGAGGTCTTGTTAAACCAGTCAGGAAAGTCAAGAATGTTGCCAAAATAACTTAAAACAAAAGTATAACTAAGGTACGCATAAACAAGTTTCCCTAGTTTTGGCAGCCAGCCTAAAAAACAGGTGGACATTCCAATAAAGAATAACAAAGCAGGAAAATAATTAATTCCCGCAGTTAAAAAGTCACTAAATGATAAACCGGCTTTGCCGTCCGTTACAAAAATGGCAGTCGCCCCTAGAGCACCAGCAGCAAATAAAATGCTTAAACCGCCGAAGAAAACAGCAAAAAGAAAGACCCAGCCATATAATCTGGCACGTGTAATATCGGTCACATAAAACTGGCTTAGGCGGCCATGCACCTCTTCGTTGAATAATTTATTGACGACTACGATTGGCAAAATTATTGCCAGTAAGATCATAACCATCATAATTGAAGTTGTAAAAGATTTTTCTAAAGAAACTCCGGCATTAGCAAACATCTGCTCTACCAATTGGTTACTGGAAAGAAAAGTTCCCATGTCACCATAAATCGAACCATAAGTTGCACCGAGAATAAGGTAGCCGATCAGCCAGCTGACAATTGTCGTACGATTAACGCGAAAAAGCAGTCCCGGAACAGACAGTAAGGTCCTGCCTGCCCTCGCTTGCCCTCTTCGTTCAGAAAAGTATCCTGTAGCTAAATCACGATAATTTTCCAGTATCGCTGCAGTGATAAAACACCCTACTAGAAAAACAGCTGCGTACAGTAGCACATTCCAGTTATTTTCAGTAAAAGGATAGGTTAAATAAATCCAGCTCATTGGATTCAAATAACTGAGATCCACTGCGGAAGTATCAGTTCCTGCTCTTAAAATATAAAGCAGCCCCAATAGACTGAGCAGGCCACTGATCGCTCCAGAGGAAGTCGTCATGATCTGTGCGAAAATCAAAGCCATGCCAGCTCCCATGATTCCAGCTGCACCAATTGAAAAAGAATAGAGCAAAATACCTTGTGTATCCAGCCCCTTGACGGAAAAACTGAACATCAGTCCAGCGATCATAAAAACCATTAATAGATTAATAAGTATCGTTTCGACAAAAACAGCCAGTGAACTGGCTTGTCGTCCTACCTGGAATGAACGCAACAGTTCAGTTACACCCAGTTCTTCATCTTTACGTGTATGACTGATGATATGCAGACCTGAGAGGATCATAGCAAAAAGCCCACAGAAAAGTAACATTTCATGCACATACATGGCACCTAGCGTATAATCCGCAGCTTCTTTGGCAGGAGTGGGGCCAACTAATGAAATCATCGCCGGATTTTTCAAAGTTTCATACATTCCGACAAGTCCCTTCCCTTTTGCAATTTCTTCAAAGGCAGGAACAAATCCTCCACAGAATAAAGTCAGTCCCAACGTCCAAAATAGGATTTTTTTTCTATCGCCTTTTAAGTATTGAATCAGCAAGACGAACCAGCCTGAAAATTTTTCTTTCATTTTATTCCGCTCCTCTTTTTAATTTTCAGTGTAATGACGCATAAACAAGTCTTCCAAAGTTGGAGGTACAGCTTCAAAATCAACGACTCCCAAATCGGTCGCTTTACTTAAAACATGATTGATTTTCTGATGATCAACCGAAAATTTTGCCTGCTGGTCTGATAGAACTTTAAAGTCATGAACTCCATCAACCGATCTCATCTGTTCGATCGACTGAGTTGTTGTAAGGGTCACTGCTGACCGTGTTAAATGACGCAGTTCACTTAAAAGACCTGTTTCAACAATCTTTCCCTGACGAATAATAACGATTTTATCTGCTAAACGCTCTACTTCACTTAAGATGTGAGAAGACAGCAGGATCGCCTTGCCTTCATTTTTTAATTTCTCTACTTCCTCTTGAAAAACGGCTTCCATCAAAGGATCCAGACCGGAAGTCGGTTCGTCTAAGATAAACAGATCCGAATCAACGGACAAGGCGGCGATTAGTCCTACCTTTTGGCGGTTTCCTTTGGAATAGCTTTTGGCTTTTTTTCTGGTATCCAGTTCGAATCGTTCGATTAAGAAATTCTTTTTTTTCTGATCTCCCTTACCATGTAATTTGATGAATAAATCAATGATTTCACCACCACTCAGATTTCCCCAAAGAGAAACATCCCCCGGCACATAAGAAATTTTCTTATGTACCGCCAGACTATTTTTCCAGACATCTTTTCCGAAAATGGAAACTGTTCCCGCATCGCGCTTTATAATGCCTAAAAGGATCCGGATCGTAGTAGACTTTCCTGCCCCGTTGGGACCGATAAAGCCTACTACCTCTCCCGCTTTTACCGAAAAACTGACATCGGATAAAGCTATCGTTTTACCAAATTTCTTTTGTAGACCCTGAACATTTACTATTTCTGTCATCACATAATACTCCTTTTAATAGTATTTGTAACTTGCTTTCCAGTATAGAGTAAATTCCTCACATCATCCTGCTGGAGTCGATATTCCCTTCAACTAAAGTTCATTTACAGAAATAATTATATTCGATAAATAAAATGAGTCAATCTTTTTACGAGTAAGTTATGAACTATATGTACTTGAAAAGCCATTTCTTATCCTTTATAATATATGAAGAGAAAGTTACGAACTTTTTTTAAGATTTATTTTTTAATTGCAGGTGAAAAATATTGAATGGGTTTGAAAAACGTACCGAAATAAAAAAAAGACAGATACTGAATGCCGCTTTTCAGTTAATGAATACTCGTCAAGGGATCAAGAATGTGACCATTGATAAACTAGCTCAACAATCTGAAGTGGGTAAAACGACAATTTTTAAATACTTCGGAAATAAGGAAGGAGTGATCCATCAGGTATTCAAAAATTATATTAATAGCCTGACGAAAGAGG
>DATGVB010000157.1:0-11626 GCA_035300805.1 Tetragenococcus sp.
TAAATAATTTACGCGGTGCGGTATTAAGTTCGCTTTTGTATGTAAACAACTGGTGGCAAATTCATCAGGGGCTGTCATATTTTGAACGTTTTGGCAATGAGTCGCCCTTTACGCATTTGTGGACGATGGCAGTGGAAGGTCAGAATTACTTGATTTGGCCGCTGTTATTTGTTTTATTAATGCTGCTGGTAAAAAAACGTAAAAGGATCTTCAGCGTCATATCCATCGCTGCTTTATTATCAGCGATCATTATGGCGATCCTTTATACACCTGGGCAAGATCCAACTAGAGTTTATTATGGGACAGATACTAGGATTTTTTCTGTTTTTATCGGTAACGCTCTGGCCTTTATCTGGCCTAGTACCCATTTGAAAAAGGAAATACCAGAAAATGCTCAAAAAATATTAAATTCGACTGGCTTGATCTCTTTATTATTGTTAGTAGTTGCTCTTTTTTTCATGAACGACCGAGCTAGTTTCCCTTACTATGGAGGGATTTATCTAGTTAGTATACTGACTGCAGTATTGGTCGCAGTTACAGCCCATCCTGGAGCAAGTTTGAATCGCTGGCTGACAAACCCGCTTTTTAGCTATATTGGAAAACGTAGTTACGGGATTTATTTGTACCAGTTTCCTGTGATGATTTTTTATGAAGCCAAGCTAAATGTTGCGGATTATGTGTGGTTACATATTTTTATTGAATTTAGTTTGATCTTCATTTTGAGTGAACTCTCGTATCGCTTTATCGAAGAACCCATGCGTAAATTTGATTATGGACAATTGCTGTCGAAAATTAAAGACTGGTTTGCCTTACCCTTTAAAAACAAACAAAAAATTATTGGCTTATTGGGAGTATTAGTTAGCCTGATTGCTTTTTTAGGTATTATAACGGCGCCTAGCGCATCCTTAAATACTAAACAAAAAGAATTTAAAGCAGAAATCGAAGCCAATAAAAAAGTGGCCAAGGATAGCAAAAAAGGGAAGAAGTCTGCTACAACAACTAGTACAGATCTTATCGCTAATGATCTTTTACAGACCTATAGCAATGATACTGACCATGTAATGAAAAAATATGATTTGTCTAAAAAACAAGTAGAAGAAGCTCGCCAGACAGAAGTAACGGCTTTTGGGGACTCGGTTATTTTAGGTTCGACCAAAAATATCCAGGAAGTTTTTCCAAAAATCATCATGGATGCGGACGTTGGTCGACAGTTATATGACAGCGCCGAATTGTTAAAAAAGCTTGAAAAGAAAAATCAATTGAAAGATGATGTTATTTTAGCTTTGGGATCCAATGGTTATGCGAATGCTGCTCAATTTGATGAATTAATGGATATTATCGGTGATCGTAAAGTCTATTTAATTAATGTTTGTGTGCCGACTCAGCGCTGGCAGAATGACAATAATGATTTATTTAAACAAATGGCGAAAAAGTATGACAATATCAGCTTAGTGGACTGGTATGGTTTAAGTAATAAACAAACTGCCTGGTTCCGTGAAGATCAGGTCCATCCTAATGACGTGGGTCGGGTAGAATATACCACTTTATTAGCCAAAAAAATCTTGAAATAAACAGCAAGTCTCCGTAAATTTTGCGGAGACTTTTTGTATCTGAAAAGGTATCCCCGAAAAATGCAAGACAGGGATAAAAAGAGCAAAGATAGCTCTAAAATATTTTTGTTTACTTTTTTTTATACTGTCGTTTTTTTTTTCGGTTTATTTTTCTATCAAGTTTGTCGAGCGTATCTTTTTGTTCTTCAAACCAGTATTCAAACTGAATTTTTTTGTTCTCATGTCCTAAGTTTCTTTTTGCAGTGTGAACAACTGGGATAAAATATTTTTTTAATATACTTTTTTTAAATTCCTGATTAACCCTTTCGCCAAAAAAGATCAGTAGTTTTTTTCAACATAAGACCCTATCAGGGAAAAGCATCTCATAGTCACATATTGTGCGCAAATACGACTTTGTTTTAACCTCTACATGATCACAAGAACAATACATACAATCTTCTTCTTCTTTCATCGTAAATTGATGGCATCTTGGACAACCGATCCCGGTTTTTAATTTCGTTAGATCAGTACGATATAAGCAGGGATATGAGGAAATTTCATAATAACGAAGTATTTTCTCACATTTCAAGTATACAGGTCGGAAAGAAAAATTATTTAACTGATTTAGCCATAAATCAATCTCATTATGGGTCAATACTGTTTCAGAAATTAGCATCTTCAATTTTAATTTGACCTTCACAGGCAATAAACGCGAGAACCCCTTTTACTTCTAAGTGCAGCTTATTTAATACCAGTTGTTTTGACTAAAAGTGTAGGCTCCATAATAATTTTTCATATCAATTACATAGACAGTATTTCCGGCTAGAATAATTTTGTCGATCTGTACCACTGTTTTTTGGTATTTCAGTGTAAGATCGTCTAGTATGATCAACTTCTCTGCCAAGAATCGCTGTGTCTTTTCATCCATTCTCACTTCCCCAGAAAGTTTTTGCAACTTGCTTAACTCTGCTTGTTCATTACGATTGAGGCGACGCTGATAGCTGATAGTTTCTAACCATTGCTGTTTTTCTGATTTGTGTCTCATAATCGTACTCCTTTCTTTCTAAAATATCGATACGCAAAAAATTCAGATTTCCTCTTTTTTCTCAAAAAAATTTCTAATTGTGTCAAATAAACAAAAAATTCTCATAGACTAGACCTACTTTTAAACCATGAAAAAGAAATCGAAAAAAAGTGCGTTTTTATATAGTGAAAGGGGGGAAAACCATGCCAATCGAAGAACTGTCCAATCAATTGATCGAATTCGCTTTAAAACAGCAGATGCAAGATATGTATTTGTATCTTAAAAAGGGCAAAGCCACTATCTACTTTCGCAAAAATGCAGAAATGAAATTATTCAAGGAGGTGACACTTTTAGTCGGGCAACAGCTGATTTCACGTTTTAAGTATTTAGGTGAAATGGATGTTGGCGAGAAAAGAAAAGCACAATTAGGGGCGATCAGTTATCTAATTGCCGATAAAGTTCAACGATTACGTCTATCTACGGTGGGAGATTATCAGGGGAATGAAAGCCTAGTGGTTCGCTTTTTATACAATTTAAAGGATGAAGAACCTGCTTACTTTTTTACTGCCGATACTCAATTGCTCCAAAATGAAATTACTCAACATCGTGGTCTTTATCTTTTTAGTGGTCCGACTGGATCAGGTAAGACAACACTTATGTATCATCTGGCAAAACACACCAAGGGTCAAGTGATTACGATTGAAGATCCAGTAGAAATTGAGGAGCCTGGTTTTTTACAGCTGCAAACCAATGATAAGATCCATCAGACCTATGACCAGCTGATAAAACTGTCATTGCGTCATCGGCCGGATTTACTGATCATTGGCGAGATCCGCGATTCATTAACGGCTAAAGCTGCGATCCGTGCAGCTCTGACAGGACATACTGTGCTGGCGACAGTTCATGCTAAAGGAGTAACAGAAACTCAATATCGGATCACAGATTTAGTAGGTGATAAAAGTGAATTGCAGGGATGCTTAAATGGAATCGTCTATCAAGAATTATTTTCTACTCATGCAGGAAAGAGTAAAGCCTTATTGGCGTATGAGTTTTTTACGGCTGACAAAGTGAAGCGTTCGTGGTCAGAGGCTTTAGCAGAAATAAAAAAAAGAGGTTGGTTGAATGAAAACTAGAAAAGCTGCGGTACAACGGGAAAAATTTTTAGAGATGTTAGTCAGTTTGTTAGAAAACGGCTTTTCATTACAAGAAAGCTTAGCAGTCATGCAGCGTAGCAAGCAGTTTTCGCCAACGATCTTACAGAGCTTTGAACAAGGTTTGATCAAAGGAGATAGTTTTGCTCAATGTTTATACCAAGCCGGTTTCTCACTGCAAGAAATGACTCAGGTACAATTAGCTGAGATTCACGGCAACCTGAATATTACCTTAAAAAACATACTAGCTTCGATGAAAATTCTCAAAAAGCAAAGAAATGATTTGGCTAAAGTTGCCACTTATCCAGCCTTACTATTGGTTTTTGTGGTTTCACTGTTATTTGCAATGCGTTTTTTTCTGTTACCTTCACTCTTACAATCAGGCATGATCGATGTTCACCATTGGAGTATCCAGTTAATTATGCATGGACCTTTTGTCTTAATCGGAATTGTTTTAAGTCTTGGACTATTAGCCGTTACTATGAAACAGACTTTAAAAAAGCAGTCGGCTCTTAAACGTGCTGTAATGCTGGCTCGTTTACCTCTGATTGGAAAACTTTATACCGTCTATCAAACCAGTTATTTTGCTTTGGAATGGGGCAAAATGTTCAAACAGGGAGTGGAAATACGCCAGATTTTGGCTTTTATGGCTGAAGTTGAAAGTCATTCATTAGTTGCCAGTCTGGCCAATGATCTAAATGATAAATTAACTAAAGGAAAATTGCTTGCCGAAGAACTTGAAAACTATCAATTTTTACTAGCTGAATTTTCTTTGATCGTCATGCAAGGCGAGGTAAAAGGTAAACTGGGTGAAGAGTTGCTGCTGTACAGTCAATTGTTAACTAAGAAAATGGTGGAAACTGTTGAGCGCTGGATTCAATGGATTCAGCCTGTCGTATTTTTGTTTATCGCTATTTTGATCATGGCGATTTATATTGCTTTATTCTTACCCATGTATGGAAATATCAGCACGATTATGGAGTGATTAAAATGAAAAAAATCTTAAAAAAGATTCAGCTGAAAAATAAAAAAGCTTTCACACTGATTGAAATGATGATCGTGTTACTAATCATCAGTATTTTAGTTTTACTATTTATCCCCAACTTGGCCAAGCAAAAAGATAGTGTGGCTAGTCAGGGAGACAAAGCCATTGTTAAAGTAGTGGAAAATCAAAAAGAATTGTATGAAATTGAAACTGGTGAAAAAATCAGCGATAGTAATTTGGATTTATTAGTCAGTAGCGGTTATCTGACTGAGACTCAAGTGTCCCAGTACCGTAAAGCTAAAAAATGAAAATTCATTCAGCTTTTACCTTAGTCGAGTCGATGTTAGTTTTGCTGGTAGTCTCACTCTTTGTGATGCTGCCGGCAGTCACGATGAAAAATACGAAAGATTCATTGGAAGTCCTGCATTTTTTGGACCATTTTGAAAAAAATATACTGCTGACCCAGCAGACAGCGATTACCAGCGGTTATGCAACTAAAATGATCCAATCTGATTCAGGAGAAGAATACTATTTTTATACTGACGAGATTCTTTACCAGAAACTGCCGGAAGAACTAACGGCCAGTCAGATCAGGATCTTGTACTTTAAACCTAACTCAGGGAATAACAGTAGTTTGCAAACTTTAAATTTTTATTGGCCTAAGGAAAACAAAAAAATTACCTATCGTTTTAAATTTGCAAGGGGGCATTATGAAAAAGAAATTTCAAAACTCCAGTAAAGCTTTTATTTTGCTGGAAAGTATCCTTTCTTTAGCGATTCTATCAACGACTGTCTTACTTTTACAAAGTACTCAGCTGCAGATGTTAAGACAGACTAAAAAAGATGAGATGAATATTCAGATGTTGCGAGTGGCCTTTGAAGAGGTACGCGAGCGCAGGATTCATAATCTGTCTGAGGCGAGCTATACAGTCGAACGCGATGGCCATTTTACAATTTCTTACCAGAAGAGGCCTTATGCTCAAATCAAAATAAAAAACGAACAACAAAACTGGGGGATCTATCGTGAAAAATAAGGCATTTACCTTAATTGAGTGTATGGTGGCTTTATTAGTCATGAGTGTTTTTTTAATGGGGACCTTAAATACATTTAAACAAAGTAAAGCAGTTACTCAAAGTGTTTATGGTAGAAATCGCCAGGAATGGTACATTTTTCTGATTCAATTAGATAATAAATTAGCAGAAGGGCACTTTTCAAGAGTAACACCAAATAAGCTCTATTATAACAAGAAGGATGAGAAAACCGATAAATCAATCGAAGGCTATATTGAGCTTAGGAATAATAATAAAGAAATCGTTATTCGTGAAAGCGGAGGGTATGAACCGATCCTGACGGAAGTGAGCCAGTTGAAATTCCGTCAAAATCCACGCTATATCTTATTTACGGTTACTTTTTTGAATGGAGAAGAGCGTAATGGTAAATGGATCATCGAATAAGACAGCAGCAGGTATCTTATTAACAGGGGTAGTAACGGTGGTGGTTATGAGTATCCTATTGCTTTTTTTAGTGGAAAATTACCAAGTTCAAGCACGCTTTATGTACAGTACCCGTGAGTATTATGAAGTCCAGCTGATCAAAGAATTATTTTTGACCGATTATTTAGCCGATCTACCTACTAAAAAACAAGACAGTGGTCAAGTGAATTACAATAAAGGAACACTGGAATATAAAAAAGAAGACGAAAAATTACAGTTAACGATTTGTGTTAAAAAGCAAAAGAGGAATTTTATTGTTTCTCTTCCGGCTGAAAAAAAGCAAGAGCAAAGCACTGATGATAGTAGCCAGCAGAGCAGCTTTAAATAAGCTGTTTCTGTTGGTATTTAGCTTGATTAATTAAGTAAAATCCGCTAAAATTGTAGGAGTGTATGGCCTTGCTATAGCTAAAGTAAAAGAAAGAAGGTTATTATGTCCGCAGAAAACGTTGAAGAAAGTTTTAATCTGCAGTTAGAAGCTATCCAGCTGCTGCAAAATGCTTTAAAAACTTCATACTTAGATGCATACATAGAAAACATCGAAAATATTAATGATGATTATCAGGTTCGGGTAGAAAATGGGATACCTAAAGCAGATGCAGTTGCAGAAATTGAGCGTCTGTATGAAAAGCAGGCGGACATCTCTTTGAAAAAAGAAGAAATTCGTAAACTAACTCAGTTATTATTGTTAAAAGGTATGCAGACTGAACCACTACAAGCCAATCATCAGTTGACACCGGACAGTATTGGATTTTTATTTGTTTTTTTACTGGAACAACTTTATCCAGATAAAAAGGATTTAAAATCTGTAGCAGACCTAAGTGTGGGAATGGGCAACTTATTACTCACAGTGCTTGCTAATTTACAAGAGACAGGCTTCGATATTCATGGCTTCGGGATAGACAATGATGAGACTGTCTTGGCAGTTGCAGCGAGTAATAGTCAATGGATGCAAGAAGAACTGACACTTTTTCACCAAGACGCACTTAACGACCTGTTATTAGATCCGGTCGATGCAGCGATCGGCGATCTGCCAGTGGGTTATTACCCGGTAGATGATAAGGCAGCGGATTTTGTTACTCATAGCACTAAAGGGCATAGTTTTGCCCATCATTTACTGCTGGAACAAAGTATGAAATACGTCCGTCCGGCAGGCTTTGGTTTATTTTTAGTACCTGCTGATTTTTTAGCAACAGAGCAAAGTGAACTGTTAAAAAATTGGCTCGCTAAAGCTGTTTATCTGCAAGGTGTGATTCAGTTACCGGCTGAATTGTTTAAAAATGCTGCTGCCAGTAAGAGTATTTTACTTATTCAGAATAAAGGAAATCAAGCTCAGCAAGCCAGTGAAGTGCTACTGGCTAAGGTAGGTTCCTTGAAAGATCCAGTTCAAATTAAAAACTTTTTCACTGAATTTGCGGAATGGAAGGCAGCGAATTTGCCAAATGGGTGAAAAAGTTCAATAATTAAAAATGTTAAAATAAAAGAAATGAGGAAAAAGAATGTCAAAAACTATCGCAATTAACTGTGGAAGTTCTAGCTTGAAGTGGCAATTATACAATATGCCGGAAGAAGAAGTCATCGCCAAAGGAATCGTAGAAAGAATTGGCTTAAAAGATTCAATTTTTTCAATCAAGTATGATAATGGTCAAAAGTATGAAGATATACTTGATATCAACGACCATGGGATTGCTGTAAAAATGTTGTTAGATAAATTGATCGAACTGAATATTCTATCATCTTATGACGAAATTACCGGCGTTGGTCACCGGATCGTCCAAGGAGGTAAATATTTTGATAAATCCGTCATCATTGATGAGGATGTCGTAGCTAAGATCGAAGAACTGGCTGATTTTGCTCCTTTGCATAACCCAGCTCATTTAATGGGAATCAGAGCTTTCCAGGAATTACTTCCTAGTGTACTTAATGTAGCTGTTTTTGACACAGCTTTCCATGCTCATATGCCTGAATCAAATGCCCGCTATAGTATTCCTAAAGAATATCGCGAAAAATACGATGTCCGTAAATATGGTGCTCATGGTACAAGCCATCGTTATGTAGCTGAACGGGCTGCTGAAATGTTGGGTAAACCTTTAGAAGATTTGAAACTGATCACTTGCCATTTAGGTAATGGGGCTTCCGTTACAGCTGTAGAAGGAGGCAAATCTGTGGATACTTCCATGGGCTTTACACCGCTTGCTGGTGTTACTATGGGAACTCGTTCAGGGGATATTGATCCAGCGGTTTTACAATATTTAATGCATAAATTAGACATTGATATTGATGAAATGTTGAATATCTTAAATAAAAAATCCGGTTTACTTGGTCTGACAGGTATTTCAAGTGATATGCGTGACTTAGAATCAAACACTGATAAAGAAGATGTCCGGATCGCTTTAGCTATTTTCTATGATCGTGTGCGTAAGTATATCGGTAGTTATGTAACGACAATGAACGGTGTCGATGCCATTGTCTTTACTGCCGGTATTGGTGAAAATGACGCAGCTGCTCGTAAAGGAGTCATTAACGGCATGACTTGGTTTGGCTGTGAAATCGATGATAATAAAAACAATGTCCGTGGTGAAGAAAGAGTGATCTCCACTGATGATTCCAAGGTCAAAGTACTTTTGATCCCAACGGATGAAGAATTAGTCATTGCACGCGATGTAGAAGCATTGCGTAAGGGAGAAGAATTATAAAAGATAAAAACTTCGCAATCTGAATGTTGCGAAGTTTTTTTTATTAATTTTCAAACTTTTTCATCCAATAAGGCAGAGACCGACTGATTTCTGTTGGCAGAATGACATAATTTTCTTTGGCTAAATGATCGGCAATAAAACTGTGCAGATAAACTGCGGCATTGATTGTAGTATCTTCTTTTTTAAACTGGGCTAAAAAACCTGTGATCATGCCCGCCAAGGTATCACCCGTACCGCCTGTGGCCATCGCCGGGTTTCCTAAAGGATTACGATAGCAGGCTGTTTGACTGTAGATTTCAGTACGGTGACTTTTTAATACGATCGTTGCCTGCAACTTTTTTTGATAAAGTTGATTGTTTTGCGGATTTTGTTCAGCAATCCTCAATCCGCTTAAGCGTTGCCACTCCATTTGATGGGGTGTAAAGATGGTTTGTGCTGGATAAGTCAAGCTCCATTTTTTTTGCGCCAATAGAGTGATTGCCGAACCGTCAATAACTAGCCTTTGCTGCTTGGTCTGCTGACTGATAATAAAAGTCAATAATTCCTCACTTCTTTTTTCAAGACCTAAACCCGGACCAATCAAAAGTATGTCAGCTGAAGTGACTACTTCTTGAATCAAGCTTTGATCATTCCAATCCACTGTCATGACTTCGGGTAACCGAGCATGTAGTGGGGCATGATTAACAGAATCGGTAACGACTGTAGTGAGTCCGCAGCCTGAACGCACACAACTTTCTGCACTCATTAGAATAGCTCCGCCAAACTGCTGATTACCACCGATCAAGACCGCACGGCCAAAAGTTCCTTTATGCGAATCTTGGGGTCGTTTTTTAATGACTTGTAAACAATCTGCTGTTAAATCAATCATCTCATCGCTCCTTACTCTTTTTCTCTATTATAACGCTTTGGCGGATTGGAAAATACTTTTTTTAAATGGTATCATGAAAAGGAAATTAAAAGTGGAGGGATATGCAATGACAATTGATTGGCAAAAAGAAGTCGATGCAAGAAAAGAAGATTTACTTAAAGATCTAAAAGAACTATTAGCTGTAAAAAGTGAACGTGAAGATGATAAAAGTTCAGCAGAGGCACCTTTTGGACCAGGTCCGCGTGCTGCACTCAAACAGATGCTGGCTTATGGAGAACGGGACGGTTTTACGGTAAAAAATGTTGACAATTATGCCGGCCATATCGAATTTGGTCAAGGTGCTGAAACATTAGGAATTTTTGGTCATATGGACGTGGTTCCTGCGGGTGATGGCTGGGATACTGATCCTTATGAAGCGGTGGTCAAAGATGGTAAGATTTTTGCCCGTGGTTCCTCAGATGATAAGGGACCTAGTATTGCTGCTTTTTATGCCATGAAAATTATTAAAGATTTGAAGTTACCTTTAACAAAAAAAATTCGCTTTGTAGTGGGAACAGACGAAGAAAGCGGCTGGGGTGATATGGACCATTACTTTGAATCAGAAAAAAAGCCTGATTTTGGCTTTTCTCCCGATGCGGAGTTTCCAATTATCAATGGAGAGAAAGGAAATGTATCGATCCGTGTTCATATGCCAATCAGCAATAGTGGCAGTTATGTACTCGATCAGTTTCATGCTGGTTTACGCGATAATATGGTGCCTACCACTGCTTTAGCAACCGTGCAAACTCCTGATGAAGCAAAAGCCAGTGAACTTGTTGCTGATTTTGAAGCCTTTTTAAAAGATACCCCTGTTTCAGGTAAAGCGGTTGTTAACAATCAAACAGTTAACTTTAACTTAGCAGGCAAAGGTTCTCATGGAGCCAGCCCTCAGTTTGGTCATAATGCTGCTACTTGGCTGGCTGTCTTTCTAGACAACTATGATTTTGCCGGCGGAGCCAAAGACTATCTTCATGCCATTGCAGCTTATGTTCATGAAGATTTCTATGGTGAAAAATTAAAAGTTGCGGCTACTGATGAAAAAATGGGAACTTTAACTATGAATGCCGGTATTTTTGGTTTTGACAGTAAAGTAGAAAAATCTTTCTTTAATCTGAATTTCCGCTATCCTAAAGGAACAGATTCTCAAAAGATTCAGGCTGGATTAACCACTTCTATCGGCGACTACCATGCAGAATTAACTGAAGGAGGTCACCATATGCTGCCGCACTATGTACCGCAAGAAGATCCGCTAGTACAGACGTTACTTGATGTTTATGAAGAACATACCGGTGAAAAAGGGGAAGAACAAATCATCGGCGGCGGCACGTATGGCCGTTTATTAAAACGTGGGGTCGCTTACGGGGCGATGTTCCCTGGAGCAGTGGATACTATGCATCAGCCCAATGAATTTATGGTTTTAGATGATTTATACCGCGCTACCGTGATCTATGCCGATGCGATTTATCGTTTGGCAAAGTAAACGTTCGTTTTAATCGTTTTTAATCTGTTTTAATCGTTTATAAATACCGGTTTTACAGTAAAGTTATTTTTATCTAAAATATTAAAAACGAACATAAAATAAATAGCAGTGTGATTTTAGTGTGATGTTTGAAAGAAAAAACACGAAAAATCACACCGCTATTTTTTAGGCATTTTTATCTTTGATCTGCAGCCTTTTAGACAATATATCAATGACTTTCGGCGCAGTCTCGTCTTTGATGTGGGTATAGTATTCCGTCATAGATTTGTCCTTATGACCCAGATAAGCCGCCGCGTGCTCTTTCGGAACACCTGCAATCGCAGCTTGTGTGGCAAAAAAGTG
>DATGVB010000158.1:0-18999 GCA_035300805.1 Tetragenococcus sp.
AAGGAAAATCATTCGTCCGACCAGGAAGAGTTAACGCCTTGGCAAAAAGAACATTTACGCTATCTTAAGGAACATGAAAAAGAGCGAGAAAAAGAAGCGGAAAATAGTTCTGAAGTCGATCCGATAAGTGAGGCACAAAGCGATTCAGAAAAAGAAGTAGAGAATAAAGAAGAAGTCACGTTGACAGATACTGTTGAAGAAAGTCAAAAACCGCATGTTTCTTTCGCGGATCGCTTACCTAAATTAAAAAAATATCGCAATAAGTTATTACATAAACGCTTGTTGATCCTCATTTTGATATTTGCAGTTCCTTTGGTGATGGTCCTTTACTATGTCTCTCCTCTGAGTCATTTAGCAGCTGTAAATGTAAGTGGTAATACTCATTTATCAGCAGAAAAAGTGGTACAAACTGCAGGATTGGAAACAGGAGAAAATCTCTGGCAGCAATTTTTTAAT
The DNA here is from genome assembly GCA_035300805.1 of Tetragenococcus sp. Lineage (GTDB taxonomy): Bacteria > Bacillota > Bacilli > Lactobacillales > Enterococcaceae > Tetragenococcus. The sequence goes on from DATGVB010000158.1 coordinate 457, forward strand.
CGTAAAGCTGCAGTACAAAAATTAAAAAAAGAAGTCCCTCGTGTTAAAGAAGCGAAGATTCAGTTTTCTTCTTTAAATACTTTTAAACTTTCACTGACTGAATATCAAGAAGTTGCCCTCTTAGTGGACGGCAAAAAATATTTACCTATTTTGGAAGATGGAACGATCATCAGACAGTCACAATCAAAGGCTGATCAGGGAAAAATTATATTAGAGAATTTTTCTGATCAAAAGAAGATTTTAGCTACCCTTAAACAGTATCACCAGCTTTCCAAAGCCCTGCAATCAAGTGTGTCGCAGATCGAAGCTACTCCTAGAGCGGATAATGACGAACTATTAACACTTTTTATGAATGATGGCAATCAGGTAATTGTGAATATTTCTAAACTGGCAGAACAGCTGAGTTATTATCCTCAGGTAGCAAAGGAGATGGATGAAAAGGGAATTGTGGACATGGAAGTTGGAATTTTCGCCCATCCTTATGAAAAGAAAACGGCGCAAAGTGAAGAAACAGAGGAAAGTTCAGAATAAAAGCTAATTTTTCTAATAAATATCTGAATATTTTTCATTAACTTCTTTCTAAAAACGCCTAAATTATGGTAAAATTGGTAACAGTGAATATAAGCGTCTTAAAAAAATGAATAGAAATTTTATTCAAGATATAGGCAAAGAAAGTAGGAGGGAATTCCATCCATGGCAAAAACGGGAATGTATGTGGCTTTAGATATCGGTACAACCTCTATCAAAGCGGTTGTAGCTGAGTACATAGAAGGCCAAATGAATATTATTGGTGTAGGAAATGCAAGATCTGAAGGAATTAATCGTGGCATCGTAGTCGATATTGACAAGACAGTTCAAGCAATTCAACGGGCGATAAGCCAGGCTGAAGAAAAAGCAGGAATTCAAATTCGCCAAGTCAGTGTTGGAATACCTGCCAATCTTTTGGAAGTAGAAAGCTGCCAGGGAATGATTGCAGTAAACAATGAATCAAAGGAAATCACTGATGACGATGTCCGTAATGTTTCCTCTGCGGCTCTGGTACGGTCGATTCCCCCTGAAAGACAAATTGTTGCCATCTTACCGCAAGATTTTACAGTAGATGGCTTTGAAGGAATTAAAGATCCACGTGGAATGATCGGTGTTCGTTTAGAAATGAACGGTGTGGTTTTCACAGGACCTAAAACAATTGTCCACAATGTTCGTAAATGTGTCGAAAAAGCTGGTCTGATCGTTTCAGAAATGGTTATTACGCCTTTAGCTTTGACCAGTACCATCCTTTCTGATGGTGAAAAGGACTTTGGAACTACAGTTATTGATATTGGCGGCGGGCAAACAACTGTTGCTGTAATGCATGACAATCAGCTCAAATATACTCATGTCAACCAAGAAGGCGGCGAGTTTATCACAAAAGATATCTCGACAGTCTTAAATACTTCATTTAATAACGCAGAAGCTTTAAAAATAAATTACGGCGATGCTTATCCGGACAGAACTTCAGAAAATGAGGAATTTCCAGTTGATGTGATTGGTCAAAGTGAGCCAGTTAAAATCGATGAACGTTATTTATCTGAAATTATCGAAGCGCGCCTGGAACAAATTTTTGACAAGGCTAAGGATGCTTTAGATGAAATTGAAGCTTTAGAATTGCCTGGCGGAGTTGTTTTATCTGGCGGTGCAGCCAGTATGCCTGGAATTGTTGAGCTGGCTCAAGATATTTTCGGCGTAAATGTTAAACTGCATGTACCTAATCAGATGGGCTTACGCAATCCTGTTTTTACTAATGTAATTAGTATTCTTGAATACTCAAGTGAACTAAGTGAAGTCTATCAACTTGCTAAAAGTGCTGTTACTGGTGAAGTTGTACAAATCGAACAACATACTCCTGAATATAGCAGGGAAACTGAGTATGAACAAGCACCTTATGAAGCTGATGAAACAATTTATCAAGAAACTGAAGAAACGAATCAAGAAGGTTTTGGCGAAAAAGTCAAAAACTTTTTCTCGAATATTTTTGAATAATAATTGCGAAAGGAAGATGAAAACATGGAATTTTCAATTGATAATAACGTCAATGAAGGCGCAGTACTAAAAGTAATTGGTGTAGGCGGCGGCGGTGGTAATGCAGTAAACCGCATGATCGAGGAGAATGTTAAAGGGGTAGAATTTATTGCTGTTAATACAGATGTACAAGCATTAAAAAATTCAAAAGCCGAAACAGTGATCCAATTAGGTCCAAAATATACAAGAGGATTGGGTGCCGGCTCACAACCTGAAGTTGGCCAGAAAGCTGCTGAAGAAAGTGAAGATCTGATCCGTGAATCACTTGAAGGTGCGGACATGATCTTCATTACTGCTGGCATGGGTGGCGGTACAGGAACAGGAGCAGCTCCGACCGTAGCTAAAATTGCCAGAGACCTAGGAGCTTTGACTGTTGGGGTCGTAACTCGTCCCTTTACTTTTGAGGGCCCTAAAAGAGGACGTTTTGCCGCTGAAGGGATTTCAAATTTAAAAGAAAATGTAGATACGTTATTGATTATTTCCAATAATCGCTTATTGGAAGTTGTTGATAAAAAAACGCCGATGCTTGAAGCCTTTCGTGAAGCAGATAATGTCTTGCGTCAAGGCGTTCAAGGAATCTCTGATTTAATTACTGCTCCAGGTTACGTGAACTTGGATTTTGCTGATGTAAAAACAGTGATGGAAAATCAAGGTACTGCCTTGATGGGTATTGGTGTTGCCAGCGGTGAAGAACGTGTAGTTGAAGCAACTAAAAAAGCAATCTCTTCGCCATTATTAGAAACTTCAATCGATGGGGCTGAACAAGTATTATTAAATATTACCGGTGGTGTCGATATGACTTTATTTGAAGCTCAGGATGCCTCGGATATTGTTGCTGGAGCCTCCAGCGGTGATGTTAATATTATCTTGGGAACATCGATCAATGAAGATATGAACGATGAAATCCGGGTAACTGTAATTGCTACAGGAATCGACCCAAGTAAAAGTGAAAAGAAGTCTAGACGCACGAATAGAAGCAGTCAAGTAACTGCCAAACGTCCAAACTTCGATATGGAGAAAGCGCAAAACGTAGAAAATGAAACAAACGACTTTGCTGACTGGGATATTCGCAAAGAAGAAAATGTTCGTCCTAAAGTAGAAGATGCAGAATTTGATGAAATCGAAAAAAAAGATTTTGACACCTTTAAACGTGAAGAAAAAAAATCAGATAATGACGAGTTAGATACACCACCATTTTTCCGTCGTAAAAGATAAGGAGGAAAGAGCACATGATTTCTGATAACTTGCAAAAGATAGGGCAAGAGATACAGGACTCCTGTGCTCTTGTTTCGCGTCCTCGTTCAGAGGTGACCCTGATTGGTGTTACAAAGTCAGTTGATCTTGAACAGACGATTGAATTAGCTGATCTTGGAGTACATCATTTAGCTGAAAATCGAGCAGATGCTTTTTTGTCAAAAAAAAATGCTATGAGTGATTTTGCAGACTTAACTTGGCATTTCATTGGTAATCTTCAACGTCGTAAAGTAAAAAGTGTCATTAATGAAATTGATTATTTTCATGCACTTGATACAATAAAACTTGCTGCAGAAATTCAAAAAAGAGCAGTTAAAGTCATTAAATGCTTCATTGAAGTCAATGTGTCAAAAGAGAGTTCAAAGCAGGGAATCGCACCTTCACAGCTAGCAGAGTTTGTTAGACAGTTGGCGCCTTTCGATAAGATAAAAGTCGTAGGTCTGATGACAATGGCACCTTTTGATTCCACGAAAGAAGAGCAAGTTCAGATTTTTTCACAATTGAAAAAATTACAAGAAAGTATCCAAAAGAAAAAAATTTCCTATGCACCTTGCAGCCAGACTAGTATGGGGATGTCTAATGATTTTACTAGTGCAATTCAAGCAGGGGCGACTTTTGTCAGGATAGGAACAGCATTATTTAAAGACTAATAAGGAGGGCGTGTGCCATGTCATTTATGGAAAAAGTATCCAATTTTTTTGGATTGGAAGATGATGAATATATGGAAGATGAAAAAGCGCCTCAAAGGCAAAGTACAGTTGCTTATCAACAGTCTGCAGCTGAAAAAAAGCAGCCTGTTTATCAAACTAGAAAAACTACGAATAGAGGACAATCTTCCGTTAACAACAACGTCAGAGGGCAAAATGCGGTGAGAAAGCCAGTCGCAACTCAAACAAGTCAAACAAAAGCGGCTGCTCGTGAGAAAACAGAAAGAAAAGTTGTAGCTATGGATCACACTCAGAAACAAAGAAGTGCTAAACATAAAGACCAAAATGGTCGAATAATGATCGTAGAACCTAAATCTTATGCCGAGGCGATGAAAATTGCGCGTCATGTGCTGAGTGGCGAAGCAGTTCTGGTTAATTTTCATCTAGTTGAGGAAATGCAGGCACGACGGATCGTTGATTTTCTGACTGGAACTGTTTATGCTTTAGATGGTGATATCAAACGTGTAGCAAATGAGATCTTTCTTTGCACGCCTCAAGGTGTTGAAATAAACGGAGCTGCTCAGTCGCTTACAGATAGTGATTTATTTGATTTATAATTTAAGGAGGAAATGCTATTATTTCTTTTATTGTTAGACTTTTAAGTTTATTAAACCAGTTAGTGTATATTTACACTGTGTTACTAGTAATTTATGCTTTATTGTCTTGGTTTCCAGGTGCTTATGATTCTTCCTTCGGGCGTTTTTTACGGAAAATCTGCGAACCATACTTAAGTTTATTTGATCATTTAAATCTTTCTATTGGTCCCATAAGTTTTAATATTGCTTTTGCTATTATTGTTTTACAATTAGCAGTACAGGCCTTAACACGGATCATTTATGCTATTTTGTAAGTAAGAAAGGAATAAAAAAATGGCTGCCAATATTTATCAGCATTTTAGAAATGAAGAACGAGCTTTTATCGACAGTGCACAAGATTGGATCGATCAATCTTTAAATCAATATGCTCCTATTTTGACTGAATTTTTAGATCCTCGTCAAGCTTTTATATTGGAAAGCCTTATTCGACAAGAATCTGATTTGAAATTTCAATTTTTTGGCGGCTATGAAGCAGCTGAGAGAACGAGGTGTTTGATTTTTCCTGATTATTATGAGGCAGTTCAGGAGGATTTTGAAATTGAGTTATACGAGATCCACTATCCTAAAAAATTTGCTGTTTTGAGTCATGGTAAGATTTTAGGTAGTATCATAGCAACAGGGATCGACCGTCAGTATATAGGAGATATTATTTCAGATGGAGAAAAATGGCAAGTCTTTATTGCTAAAGAAGTGAGTCATTACATTCAACTTCAGCTTACTAAGATCGGTAATGTGAAAGTTCGAATTGAACAAGAAAATTATACGGATATTTTAACTCCTAAAGATGGTTGGACCCAAGAGCAGACAACAGCCAGCTCTTTGCGCTTAGATAATGTGATTGCGACAGTTTTTAATATTTCACGTCAGCGTTCCAAGCAAATGATCGAAACCGGCAAAGTAAAAGTGAATTGGACATTAAGTCAACGGCCAGATTTTGTTTTAGGTTTGCTGGATATTGTTTCAATTCGTGGTTTTGGCCGTCTGCAGCTGCAAGCTTTAGAAGGGAAAACCAAAAAAGGCAAAATTCGTTTAACTTTAGGAGTTTTACGTAAATAAAACAAAGAGGTGTGTAAATATGGCATTAACTCCATTAGACATTCAAAACAAAAGTTTCCAGACAAAAATGAGAGGTTACGAAAAAGATGAAGTCGATGATTTTTTAGACTTGATTGTTCGTGACTATGAAGAACTGACACAAAAAAATCGGGAATTAGAAAAGGCATTGAAGCATTCTGAAGAAAAATTGCAGTATTTTAATGAGTTGAAAGATGCTTTGAACCAATCGATCATTGTCGCTCAAGATACCGCTGATAAAGTAAAAACAAGTGCCAGTAAGGAATCAGAAGTTTTAGTAGCTTCGGCACAGAATAAGGCTGATGAATTGGTAGTTAATGCTCAGAAAAATGCTGATCAATTAACTCAGGCTGCTCATGAAAAAGCCCAATCGATCTTAAGTGAAGCGACAGATAAAGCACGTGAATTGACGGTTGAAACGAATGATTTAAAGAAAAAAACACGAGTATTTTATAATAATCTATCGCTTATGTTAGAAGCGCAGCTAAAAGAAGTAAAAAGTCCTGAATGGGATGAAATTTTAGCTCCATTTTCAAATTATGTACAAGATAGCCATGAAGTTTTTCGTGAAGTTTTAGCACAAGAGCTTGACAATGAAAAGGTATCTGAAGTAAACTCAGAGCATATAGATACAATAGCTGACGATGATGAAGAGTCAGAGGAAGATGTGATCCCGGTAGTTGATTCAAGACAAAGAATTGTACCGGTCGATGATACAGAAGAATATAAGAGATAGTAAGTAGAACAGAAAACTTTTTACATTTTTTAAGCGAATCGGTGATGGTGCAAGACCGATAAAACCCTGTAATCAGTTAGATCATCTACAGTCTTATTCTTGAAATTAGTAAAGAATAACGGTTGATTTCGTTAAAGATCCTCAGAGAAAAATAGCGATATTTTTAAATCTTGGGTGGTACCGCGAATACATTCGTCCCTTTTAAGGGGCGGATTTTTTTTTAGAATTAAAAAAAAGGAGTAAATTGGCATGAAGATGAAAGATACTTTGCACCTTGGAAAAACCAAATTTCCTATGCGTGGGAATTTGCCTAATCGTGAAGGAAAGTGGCAAAAAGAATGGGAAGAAAATAAGATTTACGAAAGAAGACAAAAAATAAATGAGGGCAAACCGACTTTTGTTTTGCACGATGGGCCTCCATATGCAAACGGCAATATTCATATTGGTCATGCTTTAAATAAAGTGAGTAAAGATATTATTGTCCGTTCTAAATCGATGTCAGGTTTCAGAGCTCCCTATGTTCCAGGTTGGGATACACATGGTCTGCCTATTGAACAAGTTTTGACAAATAAGGGCATCAAACGTAAAGAAATGTCCATGTCGGATTATCGTGAAAAGTGTCGTGAATATGCCATGACTCAAGTCGATAAACAGAGAACGGATTTTAAACGCCTGGGGGTTCAGGGAGAGTGGGACAATCCTTATTTGACCTTGACACCTGATTATGAAGCTGCTGAAATTCGCGTTTTTGGTAAAATGGCCGAAAAAGGCTATATTTATAAAGGCTTAAAGCCGATTTACTGGTCGCCTTCAAGTGAATCTTCCTTGGCAGAAGCAGAAATTGAATATAAAGATGTCAGATCACCATCAATTTATATTGCCTTTAAAGTGGTCGACGGCAAAGGTCTGTTAGATAACGATACTGCTTTTATCATCTGGACGACCACCCCCTGGACGATCCCTTCAAATCTGGGAATTTCTGTTCATCCGGATTTTGATTATGTCCAAGTTGCTGCCGATGGTAAAAAATACGTTGTAGCTAAAGAGTTACTTGCATTAGTAAAAGAAGAACTGGACTGGAATTCAGTTGAAGTTTTACAAGAGTTTAAAGGTAGAGCAATGGAGTACATGACTGCCCAACATCCTTTTTATGACCGTACTTCACTATTGATGTTAGGCGAACACGTGACTTTAGATTCTGGTACTGGTTTAGTCCATACTTCTCCAGGACATGGGGAAGATGACTATTATGTCGGCAAGCAATACGGTTTAGATATTCTTTCACCGATTGATGATAAAGGATATTTTACAGCCCAGGCACCTGGTTTTGAAGGAGTTTTTTATGATAAAGCTAATCCGATGGTAACAGATCTCCTGCAGGAAAAAGGAGCTTTACTGAAACTGGACTTCTTCACCCACAGTTATCCACACGACTGGCGTACTAAAAAACCAGTTATTTATCGGGCAACACCACAATGGTTTGCTTCCATTGATAAGTTCCGCCAGAATATTATGGATGAAGTTGAAAAAGTGCAGTGGGTCATTCCCTGGGGGAAAACCCGTCTGTATAATATGATCCGTGACCGTGGTGATTGGGTCATTTCCCGTCAGCGTGCTTGGGGTGTTCCTTTACCGATCTTTTACGCTGAAAACGGTGATGCTATTATCACACCGGAAACAACTGAACATGTTGCGCAATTATTTGAAAAATATGGTTCTAATGTCTGGTTTGAACGAGCAGCCAAAGATTTATTACCAGAGGGTTTTACTCATCCAAGTTCTCCTAATGGTAAATTTACCAAAGAAAAAGATATTATGGATGTCTGGTTTGACTCGGGTTCTTCTCATGAGGCCGTATTGCGTGGACGGGATTACCTGACTTTTCCGGCAGATATGTATCTGGAAGGTTCAGATCAATATCGTGGCTGGTTTAACTCCAGTATTACTACAAGTGTAGCGATCAATGGGGTAGCCCCTTACAAATCAGTCTTGTCGCAAGGTTTTACTTTAGATGGAAATGGACGCAAGATGAGTAAGTCTTTAGGCAATACCATTGTGCCGGATAAGGTGATCAAGCAGATGGGTGCAGATATCCTGCGCTTGTGGGTTTCTAGTGTGGATTATGAAGCCGATGTTCGTGTATCAATGGATATTTTACAGCAGGTTTCAGAAGTTTATCGTAAAATCCGTAATACTATGCGCTTTTTATTGGCAAATACCAATGATTTTGAACCAGCAGAAAATTCGGTCGAGTATGATCAACTGCGTTCTGTCGATAAATATATGCTCGTTCGTTTAAATGAAGTGATCAAAGATGTGCGTCAAAAAGGTTATGATAAATATGATTTCTTACATGTTTACCGGACCATTTTGAATTTCATCACAGTCGATCTATCTTCCTTTTATTTAGACTTTGCTAAAGATGTTGTCTATATTGAAAAAGAAGATGATTATGATCGTCGTTGTATGCAAACAGTCTTTTATCAAACGGCAGTTGCCCTGACAAAATTATTGACTCCGATTATTCCGCATACGACCGAAGAAATCTGGAGTTTCTTAAAAGAAGACGAAGAATATGTGCAATTGGCCGATTTCCCTGACTATCAGGAATATCCTAATCAAGCAGAATTAATGGATAGCTGGAAAGCATTTATGGACTTTCGTGATAAAGTATTGAAGGCTTTAGAAGTAGCTCGCAATGAAAAATTGATTGGAAAATCAATGGAGGCCAAGGTAATAATTTATCCAAATGAACAAGTCAGAACCTTATTAACGGCGCTTGATTCAAATATTGCTCAATTACTGATCATTTCACCAGACTTTTTTGAAGTTAAAGATGTAAAAGAAAGTGCACCTGAGAATGCACAGAAATTTGATGATGTTGCTATCTTAGTTGAAAAGGCAGAAGGTCATGTTTGTGAACGTTGTCGTCAAGTTAAAGTGAGTGTCGGAGATGACCCTCATTTTGCAACTCTTTGCAGTCATTGTGCACAAATTGTTGAAAAAGAACATCCTGAAGCTGTAAACGAAGGATTTGAATAAGCAAAAAAGGAGGCTGGAATTTTAAAATTCCAGCCTCCTTTTATTAAGCATTGTCTAATAGATTTCTTTGTCGGTACCAATGATCAGGTGCCCAGATCCATTGACGAGAATCTTTGGTCAATAAGTCATCTGCTTCTTTAGGACCCATCGTTCCAGCGGCATAAGTAGCTAAATCACTTGAATCTTCATCCCAGCTTTGGCGTATCCGGTCAATGATACGCCACGATTGAGCAACTTCATCCCAATGTGTAAAGTTCGTACCGTCGCCATTAAGTGCATCTAAAAGAAGTTTCTCGTAAGCTTCAGGTGTATTTTCAATAATTTCAGCACTATTACGTTTCTCTAGTTTAACTGGTTCAGTATTAAAACCCTGACCGATTTTTTTCCCGTTTAAGGTTAAAGAGAAGCCTTCTGTTGGCTGGATATAAATCGTTAAAATATTAGAGTTTAACGAAGCAGGTTCACAAAGTTCATTAATTTCATTTTTAAATAAATTAATCGGGACTTGTTTGAAGACCACATTGATCCGGGTTCCTTTCTCGGTTAGACGTTTACCTGTTCGCACATAAAAAGGCACCTTGGACCAGCGGAAATTATCAATTAAAAATTTACCTGCTACAAATGTTTCGGTTTTTGAATCAGATGCGATATTTTCTTCATTTTGATAAGCCAAATAGTGCCGATCTTCAATTTGGCCTGTAGTATATTGAGCTCTTACGAAATTCTTTCTAATTTCATCATTACTATAGATTCGAATTGATTCCAAAGCCTTGATTTTTTCATTCCGAATATCTTTTTCTGAAAATGTAACAGGAGGCTCCATTGCCAAAAGTGACAATATTTGTAAGATATGATTTTGCACCATATCTTTTAAAGCACCACTTTTTTCATAATAACCCGCTCTTTCTTCAACTCCTACTTCTTCAGCTAAGGTAATCTGGATATTGTCAATATAACGGTTATTCCAAATAGATTCAAAGATCAGATTGGCAAAACGAATCGCTGAAATATTTTGAATCATTTCTTTTCCTAAATAATGATCAATTCGATAAATTTCATCTTCGGAGAAAACTTGATTAATTTGTTTGTTCAGTGTTAAGGCAGAAGAGTAATCATTGCCAAAAGGCTTTTCAATGATTACACGATGATAGCCGGAATTTTCCAGCATTCCTTCTGATTGCAGATGGGAGACGATCGTGCCGAAAAAATTAGGGGACATCGCTAGATAAAAAATGCGATTTCCGTCCAACTGATATTTTTTATCTAATTGATCAGCTAATTCTTTTAGCTGGATATAATGAGCAGAATCATTTACATTATGAGATTGATAATAAAAATGAGAAACAAAATCATTTAACTCAGCAGGACTAACGTGAAAGCTTTCAATTGATTCACTAATTACCTGATGGTAAGTTTCCTTACTCCAGGGACGACGAGCCGTCCCGATAACTGCAAAATTATCTTTTAAAATCCCCTTTTGATATAAACGGAAAAGAGAAGGATACAGCTTTCTTTGGGCAAGATCACCCGTAGCGCCAAAAATAGTGATTAAAACATTTGTAGTTGTCATATATTTCACTCCTAGTGATCAGATTTTATCTACAAAAATGGTCGTTGCAGCTTTATAGGAAATTTGGACTGTCTTTTTTTCCGACTGTAAAGTAATCGGCCCTTCATATGCAGCAATCTCTTTGATTGTATAGATTTCATTAATATTGACATTGATTGAAACCAAATAATCAAGTAGTTCAGTTTCATCAATCACACGGGCGATTCTGATGGTAGTACCCGCTGGATAATCGGTCAGTTTTTCTCTTTTTTCTTCATGAATAACTTGATTCTCTTGTGGAATCATGCCGCCATGAGGACAAATCTGAGGATTTCCTAAATAATTGTCTAAATGTCTGATAAGTTTTTGTGAGGTCACATGCTCTAACACTTCTGCCTCGCCATGAACTTCATTCCAGCGGTAATTTAAGTGTTCAACGAGAAATACTTCCCATAGACGGTGTCTACGCACTAAAGCACTGGCTTTTTGCAAACCAGCTGGACTTAATTGAACACCCTGATAAGGAGTATGTTCAACTAAACCTTCTTGGACTAATTTATTGACCATTTCACTGACTGAAGCAGCGGACACGTTAAGACCTGCAACGATTTGTTTGTTGCTGATTTTGCTTTGATCGCCGCCTAGTTCCAAAATCAATTTTAAATAATCTTCACGATTTGGGGTCATAATTTTTCTTCCCTTCTATATGTCCTTGATTTTAACAAATATTGAGACCTTTTACTATGAAGAAGCTTAAATAGATAGAAAATGTTAATACTAGTGATAAACCTAGTTTCCTAGCAGCCTTCATTGTAAAGGTAAAAAAGGACTTGTCGCGGTCATTAGGCCCAATCCCCTTTTCGAAAAATGGGAATGATCGTGCCATCTTTTTTTATACCATCAATATCCATCTGATCTGAGCCGATCATAAAATCAACATGAGTTTGACTAAGATTTAAACCAGCTGCTTTGAGTTCATCATCGCTCATTTGTGTTCCATCTTTGATATTAAAAGGGTAAGCCGATCCTAAAGCTAAATGATTTGAAGCATTTTCATCAAACAGGGTATTAAAAAAGGTGATCCCTGATTGTGAAATGGGAGATGGATCAGGTACTAAAGCGACTTCCCCTAGAGAAGTTGCCCCATTGTCAGTTGCCAGTAAATCAGCAAGGACGTCTTCACCTTTTTCAGCAGAAAAAGAGGTTAGTTTTCCATTTTTAAAAGTAAATTTCATATTTTTAATGATCGTACCAGCATAGCTTAGGGGTTTAGTACTTACTACCTCACCGTCGATTCGTTTACTATCCGGAGCGGTGAAGACCTCTTCAGTTGGCATATTTGCCATGAACTTTTCTCCTTGAGCATTAAAGCTGCCGGCACCTTCCCATAAATGATTTTTAGCCAGACCTATGGTTAAATCTGTTCCAGGTGCGCGATAGTGCAAAGCATCAAATTGTTCTTCAGTAAGAGCTGCTGCTTTTTTAGCCAGCTTTTCATCATGTTTTTTCCAGGCTGTGACAGGATCTTTGGCATCAATCCGAGTCGTTTTAAAAATTTCTTCCCAGAGGGCTGCTTGTGCTTGTTGAAGTGACAGATCAGGAAAAACTCTTTTAGCCCATTTTTGTCCGCTGGCAGCGACTACCGTCCAACTTCCTTCATTTGCCTGGGTAGCTTTACGCAGTTTCAATAAAGCTTTTCCGTTAGCTTTCTGATAAGTGGCAATGCGTTTGTTGTCAATATCTGCTAAAGATTGTGGATCTTCTGAAATAACCGAGATCCGGCTGGCTTTTTTAGCTATCCAATCTTCGGTTTCATCAATCCGATATTGCGGGATATTTTCTAGTCGAGCGAAACAGGCGTGAGTTAAAAATTCCTTTTGGATTATTTCATCTGACCATTTAACAATAACCTGAGCTGCTTTAAGTTCATAAGCTTTCTTGGTAATTAATCTTGCAAGGGGAGCTTGATCGACACTAATCTGTAAGACGACTGTATGTGATTGCTGTACATTCACTCCAACTTCTACAATCAACTGTGCATATTTATCTAATTTTTTATTAAAATTGTTATCATTCATTTTTATTCCTCCTCATATACAATAATATAATAACATCAAGCTCTAAGTAAAAAAAGTTAGTTTATTTTTTCATTAAAAAAGACCTTGTAATTTTGAATTATTAATAAAAGATGTTAAAATATAAAAAAGCAAGGTCAATATGTCTATCAGGAGGCAGAATTATATGGCGAGAAAAAAAACGATCACTCGAGATCAGATTTTAGATGCTGCATATGAAGTTGTTGCAAAAGAAGGCTTTTCAAAATTTACTGCTCGCAATATAGCGGCGACGATGAAATGTTCGACGCAACCGATTTATTTGGAATTTAAAAACATGGAAGATTTAAAGCATTCTTTACTTACAGAAATTTTCGACAACCTTTCTGCCAAAATTCTTCCAAAAGAACGCACAGGAGCCCCACTTGTAGATTTGGGTTTGAATTATATTGAGTTTGCCAACCAGCAGAAACAGTTATATAAAACACTATTTTTAGAAGAAGATGAAGACGGTCGGTCGATTCCGCAATTTTCTTATGATCTTTTGATTGATTTATTGCAAGAAGACCCTGACTATCAGGAAAAAAAATCAGATCTTAAGGTTATAGCAGCAGCATATTGGACAGTTGTATCGGGCTTGGCTAATTTGGTATCATCAGAAGTGATCCAGACAAATGAAAAGCAACTAACTGCCGTTTTGAAAGAAACGCTAGCAAATTTAAGTAGTAAGGGATCATTAAGTCAGGTATTTGCCAAGCTATAGATAAAAGAGACTGGGACATAATTATTTTCCAACAATAATTCACGAAAAATTAAAACCTGCAGTTTGGCAAGCTTTATCTTTTACGACGAGGCCCCACTGGAGTGCAGGAGCAATCTTAAAAGTTCGGAAATTTATTGTCATTGGAAAATATGTCTCAGCCTCTTTTACTTTTAAGTTAAATTTTGGTGCTTTTGAACCAGTTTTTTAGCAAAAGTTTCTAAATGACTGATATCTTCTGCCTTAGCCGCTAAATCCACTTTAACACTAGCAGCCCCTTTAGTAGCTCCACTAGTAATAAAAGCTGCCTCAAAATCATCTACTGCACCGGCAAAATAATCATAAAAAGAATCTCCTGAGCCACAGACCCCAAAGACTTTTCCTGTCAAATCAAGTTCTTCAATATCATCGTAGATATCTAATAACTCTTCAGGAATACTTCCTTCACTATAAGTATAAGCGGCAACTATACATATATCTGCATCATTGAAGTGGTCTGCGTCCACTTGAGTACATTCATCTATTTCAACTTCAATGCCAAGTTTTTCAAGCGCTTGACAAACGATATCAGCAATTTCTTCTGTGTTTCCGGTCAGACTGCCATAAACTATTTTAGCTAAAGTCATAGGTTCCTCCTTATTTTGCAGTAATCTTTGCAAGTTCATTATAGCAAAAGAAAGCCATAATTAAAATGATTCATGGTTTTAAGTCGTTTGAAATTTGGAAATAATAAGCGGAATGTGGTAAAATAGATAGGATTTAAAAAAAGGAGATAGTCGAAAGATGATTACATTAAAATCAAAAAGAGAAATTGATAGTATGGCTGATTCAGGTGCCTTACTAGCAGATGTACATAAGCACTTGAGAACTTTTATCAAACCTGGAGTTACCAGCTGGGATATTGAAGTTTTTGTACGCAATTATATCGAAAGTCACGGTGGTGTAGCCGCCCAAATTGGCTTTGAAGGTTATAAATATGCAACTTGTACGAGTATCAATGATGAGATTTGTCATGGTTTCCCCCGGAAAAAAGCATTAAAAGAAGGAGACCTGATCAAAGTTGACATGAGTATCGAATTAGATGGGGCCATGTCTGATTCTTGCTGGGCTTATGCCGTCGGTACAGTTTCCAATGAAGTGGAAGAGTTGATGAATGTTACTAAGAAATCTCTCTATTTAGGAATTGAACAGGCGCAAGTCGGTAAAAGAATTGGTGATATCGGCTATGCCATTCAAAACTATGCTGAAGCAAAAGGCTATGGTGTTGTACGTGACTTTATTGGTCATGGGATCGGTCCTTCGATTCATGAAGATCCGGCAGTTCCACATTATGGTCATCAGGGCAAGGGTCTAAGACTTAAAGAAGGTATGGTCATTACGATCGAACCGATGATCACAATTGGCGACTGGCAGATGAAAATGGATCCCAATGGCTGGACAGCTTATACTAGAGATGGTAGCTTGTGCTGTCAATATGAACATAGCTTAGCCATCACTAAAGAAGGACCCCGTATCTTAACTTCTCAAGGCGCAGAAGGAAGTTATTAAAAAGGAGTAAATAATGAGTCATAAACGACCGCAAAAACAGAATGCTTTACGAAACTTTTTTTCGATTTTAGTCAAACGAATCATGTCTTCAGAATTTTCTACTTATTCGATCGTAGTAGCTTATTATTTATTACTTTCATTGTTTCCTTTGCTGATCACTGTTGGGAATATTTTACCTTTTTTATCAATCGACCCAAATACAGTTTTGCCTTATATTCAAGAAATTATGCCACAAACGATTTATCAGTTTTTAGGTCCGGCAATCAAGAGTTTGTTGACCCAAAGTTCGGGTGGCTTACTTTCAATTTCAGCTGTAACGACGATCTGGTCAGCCAGTAAAAGTATCAACGCTTTACAAAAAGCGATGAATAAAAGTCTGGGTGTAAAAGAACGAAGTAGTATCTTAGCACGTATTTTATCCTTTTTTGTTTTGATCTTCTTTTTACTGGGGATCGTAGTGTTGTCCGTAATTATTGGTGTCGGAAAAGAGGTCCTGGTATATTTACAGCCGGTTCTTCATTTTTCCAATACCCTGATCGATGCTTTTCAGACAGTCAAATGGCCGCTTACGGCAATTGTTTTATTTTTAGTCATGATGGTCATTTACTGGTTGGTACCTAATGTCCGGATGAAGCTGCGTTCTTTATTACCCGGCTCACTTTTGGCTACGGTAGGCTGGCTGCTTTTGTCACAGGTATTTAGTCTGTATGCTAAATACTTTGCTACTTCAGTCAGTGGTTATCAGATCATCGGTAGCTTTGTCGTTTTAATGCTGTGGTTAAATTTTGCGGCAATGATTTTGATTTTGGGTAGTGTAGTCAATGCTTCAGTTGAAGAAATGCATTCGGGTTCTTTAAAAGAAGATGATACAGTGGAAAAACTAGAATCTGAATTCAAAAAAAAAATTGACGAAAGTGAGCATGACTGATGGGTTTTACGTTTCAATTTATCCTAAAATTATTTGCGACCATGATGATATCGCTTATTTTGACACCTCTAGTTAAATTACTTGCCTTTAAAGTTGGAGCTGTTGACCGCCCGGGCAAGCGTCGAATCAATACGAAAACCATGCCGACAGCAGGCGGACTAGCAATTTTCATTGCCTTTACCGTCGCAATTTTGTGGGAATATGATCAAGTCTTGGATATGCATCGAGTATTGCCGATGCTCTTAGCTGCTTTAGTTATTGTCATTACCGGTTTGATCGATGATATTTCTGAATTATCTCCCAAGCAAAAAATGCTGGGCATTATCATTGCTGCAAGCATTGTTTATTTTTGGGGAGGAATTGAAATCGGAACACTCACAATTCCTTTGGTGGGAACCTGGAAGTTAGGCTGGCTGAGCTTTCCTATGACACTCTTGTGGATCTTGGCGATTACAAATGCAGTTAATCTGATTGATGGTCTAGATGGTTTAGCTTGTGGGGTTTCGGTTATTGCTTTGGTAACGATTGGTCTGGTCAGTTACTTTTTCTTACCTTTAAATGGTGTTCCACTGGCAATCATGATTTTTTCTCTGGTAGCAGCGATTGCTGGTTTCTTTCCTTACAATTTTCATCCGGCAACGATCTTTCTGGGAGATACAGGAGCTTTATTTCTGGGTTTTATGATTGCAGTTTTTTCCCTACAAGGACTTAAAAATGCAACCTTTATCTCAGTCTTGACACCAATGTTTATTTTGGGTGTACCGATTACTGATACTGTCTATGCGATGTTACGACGCTTTTTTAATAAGCAGCCGATTTCTTCAGCAGATAAGATGCATCTGCATCATCGTCTTTTGTTTTTAGGTTTTACTCATAGAGGTGCTGTACTTACGATTTATGCTTTAGCAATGGTTTTTTCTCTGATTGCTCTATTGATGAATTATGCAAGTACCTGGGCGATCGTATTATTGGTGATTTCAACATTGTTTGGTTTAGAACTTTTTATTGAATTGATTGGTCTGGTAGGAGAGAATCGTCAGCCTTTGATGCATGCTCTGCAATTTATTGGCAATCGCCGTCATCGTCAAGAAATATTAGCTCGTCGGAAAAAACATAAACACGATAAATAAAAAACAATCGATGAAAATCATTGATTGTTTTTTTGCTTTTACAATTCTTTAATAGTTGCTAAGTATTTTTTGACAAATGTTGATTACAGATGTAAACTTATAAGAGTAAGAAAGGAGCAGAAGTAATGAATACATTGACAGAACCAATTAAAATCAGCGATTCTGAATGGGAAGTAATGCGTGTCATTTGGACCAAAGACAAAACAGATGCCCAGACTATCAATGATTTATTAAGCAGCTCCAAGGGCTGGAAGTTAGCTACAACTAAAACTTTGCTGGGTAGATTGGTTAAAAAAGATATGCTGAATACTGAAAAAGTCGGGAAAAAGTTTGTTTATAATGCTAAAGTTACTGAGGAACAAACGTTACGTAGCGCTACTGAAAATATCTTTTCTCATGTTTGTGCTAAAAAGATCGGTACAACAATCGCTGATCTGGTAACAGAAGCTGAATTAACTCAAGATGATATTAAAGCTATCCAAATGGCTTTAGCCAATAAAGAACCAGTAGAATCAATTGCTTGTAACTGTATTCCGGGCCAATGCACTTGTCAAGAACATCAAATGGAGGAAGATTGCAATGAAACAAAAGTTTTCAATTGAAGGCATGAGTTGTGCTCATTGTGTTGCACACGTTGAAGATGCGGTCAATGAGTTACCAGGGATCCAGAAAGTAAAGATCCATCTTAAGCGTAATAACGGAGTGGTGAAATTTGATGACAATCAAGTAAACAGCGAACAAATCGCTGAAAAAATCACAGCTGCTGGTTACCCTGCCACAGTCGACTAAGCGAAATAGAATACTAGTAATAGACGAACAAAACAGTCTATTTACTAGTATTTTTTATGTTATAATAAAAATGTCGAGAAAAATAAGGAGGTTGGCTGATGGAGCTAAAAAAACTTGAAGTCCCAACATCTTCCATCACAGAGGTAAAGCGGTCGCCTATGGATGTTTTTGAGCAGGCACGCCAAGCTAAAACTGGTGTTTATGTGTTTAATCGTGAGAAAGTAGCGGGTGTCATGCTGACTCAAATACAATACGAAACACTTTTACAGGAATTAGATGATTTACGGACTCAATTGACAGATAATATTCAAATAAAAA
>DATGVB010000159.1:0-5461 GCA_035300805.1 Tetragenococcus sp.
CGCTCCTACTGGCATATCAACTTGTGTCTTATCAAATTCAACGCCGATCTTTTCCAGCCACTTCACAGATTCTAATGAATGATCAGTCAAAATTTTAACTAAATCGTACTGTCCATAGATACGTGTCCCATTTAAGTCAGTTCTTAAACCTCCTAAGTAGGTTTGCATCCGATGCCATAGAGTCGAGTCAAAAAGATACTCTCTGCCATCTTTTGCTGCTTGTAAATATTCTTTAATTTGTTCTTGTAATTGCTTAAAATCTGCCCGATAGTTTGTATCGATGTCACTTTCTTTCATTTTAAGCATTTTTTCCAGCGTCTCGCGTTCGCCTGCCAGAGCATCAAAGGTATTTTGCCATTCAGGATCTGCCGCATTCATCGGCCCGCCCGTACGTACAGTATTGCCGCCAATTGCCGGGAATTTTTCCAGCACCATTACCTTTTTGCCGGCTTGTAATACACTGGCTGCTGCACTGAGCCCAGCTCCCCCAGCTCCTACAACAAGCACATCGGTCGTAGCTTCAATTGGTTTGACATCTGTCGGCTCAACTGGTTTGGGACGCTTGCGTAAGTTGTCTGGATCCGCTCCAGCTAATTTGACTGCTTTGGCGATCCCGTCGATCACCCCATTACTAGTCACTGAAGCTCCTGAGACTGTATCGACATTTAACGTTTGTCCGTCAACCACTTCTTGCGGGACCCGGGCAAAAACAATATCGGCAATCCCCGCCGTTTCTTGTGAAGTATCGATATCAATATCTTCAATCCGATTTTGACTCAAAGTAACTTCCATCGGTAAATCTCCACTATGACCTTGTGCTACCACTTGGTAAGTTCCCGGTTCAAAATGGACTTCCTGAGCTATATTCAGCTGATTAGCCATCTTAGAAAAGCGCATAAAGCGGGTAAAACAGGTATCTAAAAAGTCAATCGTACCTTCGCTGTTTAAATCCCCTTTTTCATTGAAAGCATGGTGTGCTCTACCTAGTAAGAATTCATTACCCGGCATCACCGCAGCATCTACTCCAGGTGCGTCTAAAATCTGGCGCAAATCAAGCTGTGCGCGTGAAGAGCCCTGAACATCATAAGCAGCGCCCACGATCATCACGGGTTTGCCGTTAAAAGGATGGATATTATGTGACAACCATTCGATCACACTTTTCAAAGCTGAAGGAACGGAATGGTTATGCTCAGGAGTTGCGATGATCACACCATCGGCTGCGGTAATTTTACGATTAAAAAATTGTATAACTGAACTATTGGTCTGATCTTCTGATTCGTTAAACAAGGGTACTTCATTAATTTCTAATAATTCAATTTCTGCTTTAGCAGCGAAGTGTCTTTGCATAAATTGGAGCAGCATCCGATTATAAGAGTGTCTGGCATTGGTTCCAATGATTCCGACAAATTTCATTCTGATTTCCTCCTGTTATTGTTCTTGAAAACTTGAGTGTTATTAATAAATTTCAAATTAGATTAAACTTCTTCCCAGGCAAATTTTGTTTTTTCTTTTGGCGGATGACTTTCAAGCAACTTATTAGTTAATTCAACAAAGTTTTTAAATTCAGTAAAATCTGCCGCTAATTCTTTTGTTTTTTCTTTGTCAATAAGGCTGCCTCTTTCATTAAAAGCCGTTAGTGACTGTCCTAGTAAAAATTCACTGCTTGGCAAAACGCGGGCCTTAATTTCAGGCGCGTCCAAAATCTGGCGCAGATTCCTTTGAGCGCGTGAGGAACCTAAAGAACCATGCGAACAGCCGACAATCATCACAGCTTTATCTAATAAAGGTCTAGTTGTATAAGATAACCATTCAAGTGCACTCTTTAAAGCTGCCGGAATCGCATGATCATATTCAGGCGTTGCGATAATAACACCCTCAGCTTGAGCAATTTTATCGCTCAGAACTTGAACCTCTTTTGGAGCTGTAGTATCTGCCGGTTCATTAAAAGCGGGTAACTCTTTGATTTCACAGATTTCAATTTCTGCCTGGTCACTAAAGTACTTTTGCATGAATTGCAGTAATTTACGATTGGTTGAAAAATCTGCATTTGATCCTACAATACCAACTAATTTCATCAAAAATCAGGTCCTTTCCAATTGTGATTATTTGAGCTTTTTTGCTTTTTTCTATCTATAAGTCATTTTAATGTATGAAAAAATATTTGTGAAATATTTATTTAACTATACATCAATAAGTATTTTGTTATAATGGTGAAAACAAGGAGGAGCGACCTATGAGCCAACTAGATTCAAACTATTTATTACGCTATATCGACGTTTTGTTAAAGCATGGAAATTTTACCAAAGCAGCTAAAGAGCTCTATATCTCTCAACCTTATTTAACGCAAGTCATCCAAAAAATTGAACAGAATTTAGCGATAAAAATTATCGATCGTACAAGTAATCGTTTGCAGTTGACTGAAGCAGGAAAGGTTTATTATGAATATTTAGAAACCTTAGAAGAAGAGAGTAATCGGCTCAATAACAGACTGGCACGTTTTACAACTAATGATCAGCTTTTACTGCATATTGGGATCTTATCCAGCTTGGGAACTTTTTTATTGCCACTATTCCTGCCTGAATTTTTAGCGCAACATGATCAAGTAAAAATACTGATTGATGAAGACTTGCCTAAAAATAATGAGCTCAAGTTATTAAATAGCGAGATTGATTTTTACATCGGTCAAAATCCTGAAACAGTTTCTCCTGACATCGCTATCCAAAAAACTGATAAACAAAAATATTATGCTATTATTCCTGCAAGCCAGCCTTTTTATCAAGCAGATCACTTTTTATTACAAACAGAACAGCTGGACTTTAGCCAATTACTGCATGCGCCATTTGTTTTGACCACTAATGGTTCTGCTATTCGCCGCCAGATCAATCAGTTATTTGCTAAATATAAAGTACAGCCGGATATTGTACTAGAAAGCAGCAATATTTATACAGTCGCTGAATTTGCCAAAAAAGGCCTGGGAGTAACTTTTGCTCCTGAATCAATTTTAAGTTTTGCTCAAAATGGGGCCTACAATCTCTATCCTTTACCTGATGAGTCGATTTCACTGGATTATTTCATCGCCTATTCAGCCAAAAAAACTTTAAATCAAACAGAAAAATCGTTCATTGAAACCTTCTTAACTCAGGTTCAACAAACGATTTAGCTTATAAAACAAGTTGTTTTTCTAAAGACTTAGAATAGAGCATCTCACCTTTTCTGGTAATGACGATTCCGCTTAAACCCTCAACAGCATTTAAAGCAGCAATAACTTCTGTTGGCTTTTTACCGAACAAACGGGTCGTCCAAATTTCCCCTTCAACTGATTTATCCGAAACAACGGTAATACTTGCCAGTTCCGTTTCAACCGGGAAACCTGTTTTCTGATCAAAAATGTGATGATACACTTTATCATTAAAGCGATTCGTTCGCTCATAGATGCCTGAAGTCACAACTGATTTATCATGTACTTTTAAAACAGCGACAAGTTTCCCTCTTTTTTCAAAAGGGTCTTGAATCCCAATATGCCATAAACCGTCCGATTGCTTGGGAGAAAGACCATACGTTAAAACATTGCCCCCCAGATCGATCAAAGCCGCTGTAGCTCGTTTTTCTTTAAGGTAACTAAGGATCTCATCAGCAAAATAGCCCTTGGCAATTGCTCCTAAATCAAGCGACATCCCTTCTTTAGCCAAAAAGACAGTTTTATCAGCTTTATTGAGATAGACATTTTTAGGATCAGTTTTCTTTAAAAGAGCTTGGATCGTATAATCAGAAGGACGTTTAGCATCTGAAAAACCGATATGCCAAGCCTGGATCAAAGGACCCATGGCAATATTCAAAAAACTATCTTTTGCTAAGGAATGCTCTTTTCCTAATTTTATCAGTTCAAATAAATCCTCATCCAGCTTGACTGGAACTCTACCGGCTTGAGTTTTGAGTTCCATCAACTCAGATGTCTCATCATTGGCACTAAACCTTTTTTCATAATCGATCAAACGCTTTTCTACTTCAGGTAAAAGTTCAACTTTATCCTCATGAGCGACCCACAGTTTAATAACTGTCCCCATTAAGTAAATTGTCCTGCTTTCTTCAGCCATATCTCTTTGCCTTCCTTAATTAATAATCGTATTATTTCATTCTAGCATAATTTAGAAAATGATTGCCTGTCAAAGTTTTAACCTATGACGGGGACAGCGATCTACTCAAACTTTGATTGACTTGGAGTAGATTCCGTCCTAATCTACTCAAACTTTGATCGACTTGGAGTAGATTCCGTCCTAATCTACTCAAACTTTGATCGACTTGGAGTAGATTTCTCCCCGATCTACTCAAACTTTGACCGACTTGGAGTAGATTTCTCCCCGATCTACTCAAACTTTGACCGACTTGGAGTAGATTTCTCCCCGATCTACTCAAACTTCTGCCGATTTGGAGTAGATTTATTTTATAGACAAAAAACACAACAAGCAGATGATAACTTGTTGTGTTTTTGCTTATTTCTTATCAGGAACTTCAATGGTTAAAAGATTCGCATATTGTTGTGATCCATGCATATCGCTTTCACCGACTGAGCCTTGTGCCCAAGGCCGTGGGATGGTGATTTTAATTCCACGAGCCGGTTTGAATTCTTCAAACGTGATAATATCTTCAGGTGCTAGCTGGTAAAGTCTGGCAAAAATTTCTTTGGTCAATACTCTACTGGCAACAAAGTATTCATAATCTTCTAGTGAATCAAACAAAATATCAAAGGTTAATTCAAATGGTCCGGAATTTTTACTACGAATGATCCGTGCATAATTTTGTAGTTTCATTACTTGCCCACCTCCTGCACTGTTACTGGAAATTGTCTGACGGGATCATCAATCTGCAGTAAATGATAGACATTAAACTGGCAGACTTTTCCCAGCGGAATTTCTAAAGGCGTAAAAGGCATACCGATATTACCTGATGTTGCCACTCGACCTGGATAACCGTAATGCAGTAAGGTCGTGCGGATCCGATTGACGACTAATTGGGCCATTTCCTGAGTAGGTGAAGCAACTTCAGCGATCACACACATTTCATGACCAGCTTCATTAGTCAGACTTTCCAGATTTTTCATAGTTGCATTCTTGCCATAAGGATGGAAAATAATCTGTGACTGCGCACATTCCTCTGGTAATTCTTTCTCGGTTTCTGCTTTGACATATGTCAAAGCTTCATCCACTTGGGCAATCAAGATCGGATCGCGCAATCCCATAACGGTGATCGAACGATAACCGACGACTTTGGCACCCTCTAACTTGACAGAATAGCCGTCATCTTTAATAAAACGACTGCCGGAAATACGTGTAATACGATCCGTTTCTGCTGTAAATTCACATTCTTCCAGATTCAGCACACCACCAGGACCGGGCAAATTCAAAGCACTACTTTTTTCATACATGGTATGCGCGGCTACCGTATGCGGCATGGCTTTTGAAGC
>DATGVB010000160.1:0-2804 GCA_035300805.1 Tetragenococcus sp.
TCGGAAAACTGAAAAAGTGTCTTAAAATGGTATCAGCAACAATAATAACTGTCATGAACACTAAAGTTATGGCCGCGATATACATGATAAACTTTTCAATATCGGAAATTATCTTATCGCAGAAATTTAGAGCGTTGTGCATAACTTCGGTCCTCCCTTTCGAATAATGAAATAGTCAGAGAGAATAACGATGGCTTTTTCTGATTCCCTCTTTAACTTTTCAGCTATTATCGGATTATTTATATTCATCCAGTAAATCTTCAAACTTGTCAATTGTTTCCTGTGCCGGACGGGATTTTTCTTTGTTCTCTTCAATCCATTTATCTTTTACTTCTTCATTTGCTTCAGAAAATTCTGATTGGTTCAACTCTGAAAATTCAATCCCTTCATCCGCTAGATTTTCTTTAATCTCTTCGTCATATTCCATAGATTTCTCTATGAAATCAGCCAGTATTTCTTCAGTAGCCTGGTTTATTTTATCTTGCAAATCTTCCGGTATTGAATCCCATTTTTCTTTGTCCATTAAATAAAAGACCAATGTTGTTCCTCCACCTGCTCCTGAGGTAGCATATTTCACCACTTCATCCAATTTATATGAACTGACGCTTGTTAATGCAGATAAAGTTGTATCAATCGTTCCTCTTTCCAAAGCCTCATATTGTTCAGCGGTTGAAATAGTTACAGGAGTAGCACCTAAGGCTTCAATTTGAAGATTGGCAGAACCACCTTGTGATCTGACTTTCATCCCCTTTAAATCCGCTAGATTTTCGATTGGCTTTTTCACCGAAAAGAATTCATATGGACTTGTTGTATAAGCGAAAACTGGCACAACATCGTTTGCAATAAAATCATTTTCTAGCACAGGTTCGCTTTTAATTAATTCAAAAGAAGCCAAACTACCTTGTTCTGTTTCTTCAACTAACCCTGGAAGTGACACCACACTAGAAAGAGGCATTTTTCCGGATACATACGCCTGAGGGACATTGACAATATCAGCTACTCCTGTATTCACTAAATCAAGGGAATCAGCGGCTTTTCCTAGTTGCTCACTTGGGTAATATTCAATCTCGACTTTCCCATCCGTCAATTCGTTTACTTTATCCACCCAAACTTGTTGTGCATTTTCTGAAGAAAAATGGCTTTTTGGCATATAGTCGGCAAATTTCAGTTTAATAACATCATCGTCGCTTGTAGTGCCCGATCCCTTATTATCGCTTCCACAGGCTGACAAAATTATTGAGCAAACCATTAAAACGCTTACAATCTTTTTCATCTTTTAATCCTCCTAAGATTTACTTAATGTTTAATTACGGACTATGAGCGCATCCAATGCAATAGCCTGACCTTTTTTCACGACCAGCGGATTGACATCCAATTCTTTAATATCCTGATTGGCATAGCCAGTCTGAGATAAATTACTAATAACTGAAGCAAGTTCATCAAGGTTGTATTCAGCATGATCTCGATATCCTTTTAAAATTGGCGCGATTTTTAATTGATTTAATAATTCTGTAGCATAACCTTTGGATATCGGACAAATACCGATGGCAACATCTTTAAACACTTCAGCATAAATACCTCCTGTGCCTATTAAGATTGTTTGACCAAACTGCGGATCCTTTTTCAATCCTAATATCAATTCCGTCCCTTTACCTACCATTTCTGAAACTAAAACACCTTCAATCTCCGCATCCGGTACCATTTCTTTTACATTTATCATTAACTTATCATAGGCTGCATTAAGTATTTGTTCATTTTCGAGATTTAATTTAATCCCACCAACTTCCGTTTTGTGCATAATATCTTTTGAAACAATTTTAAGGGCTACAGGATAACCAATCTTTCGGGCAATTACCAACGCCTCATGTCTATTTTTGGAAATTTTTTCTCTCGGAACCTTGATACCTATCTGTTTTATTATTTTTTTACTTTCATATTCATTTAAAATTTTTTGAGTTTCAAATAAGCGAATACCATTATCATTTACTTCTTTTTCTGCAGATAGAACACTGTTTTTAAGACCATCCAATCGATTACAATATGTCGTAAAGTGATTCAATGCTATCACTGTATTTCGTATACTTCTGAATGGCGCGAGTCCGCCTTCCACCAAAATTTTATAGCCGCCTTCTTCCATACAGCTTATCCAGATGGGGATAATCGTTTTGACTGTTCCCTTTTGCAGATTAATTAGAGATTCAGCTAATTGTTCAGTAGATGTTCCATAATTAGCATTAATCGGTTCAACAACTATATCAATATTCTCATCTTCTATAATGGGTAACATGCTTTCTGTATGAATGCTGTTATCAACAAGAAAAGAAGCAGTCAAATCAACCGGATTGTTAAAACTTGCAAAAGAAGGTAAAACTTCTTTCAACTTCTCTATAGTTGATGCTTTAAAACTTGGAATATTCAAGTCATGCAAACCGCAGTAATCTGCCAAAAGTGAACCACTTCCGCCCGATCCTGTCACAATCGCTAAACCGGCATTCTTTTTAATTTTACTTCTTACAAATAAATATGTCGTTTCTATTAACTCATCAACATCATTTACGCGGATAACGCCATATTGGTGGCATAAAGCATCAAACACTTTGTCAGAACCGACCATTGAGCCTGTATGTGATAAAGCAGCTTTTTGCCCTAGTTCTGAACGACCCACTTTTAAAATAACGATGGGTTTTTCTTTTTTCAATGCCATTTTAGCTACTGCTTTAAATTTATCGCCATTTTTTATGCCTTCTGCAACTGCTGCAACCACTTTAATTTTAGGATCGTTGAGCATATGATGAATACAATCT
>DATGVB010000161.1:0-13649 GCA_035300805.1 Tetragenococcus sp.
TTCTTTTGCTCAAAAAAATACGACTTTATCTCAACTAGTGATCAAATATCTGAATAGTGATATGCGCTGGGCCAATAACCATACTGCTGAATTGACCAAGAAAATGGCTGAAGAATTAGATCTTTCACAAACAGTGATTAAGCGAATGCTGGAGCGTCGGACTTTCTCCATGCAGAAGATGACTCAAGAAGCAATTACTGAAGAACAGACAATTGCCGATTTGTTTTATTCTGAAGGAGTCATCAAACAGCAGGTAAACATTAGTAAGTACGTTTGGCGGTAAAAGAAAGAGAGGGTTTAAATGCAGAAATTAAAAATCAGCAAAGAAAAAGTCCTTCCCTGGCTGCTTCCAGTGATCATTGTAGGTAGCTGGGAAGGGGTGATCCGAATGAACTGGGTCACGAGCGATTTGATCCCCGCTCCTACAACGATCCTAGTTAATGCCTGGTCATTATTAAAGTCCGGTCAGCTGCAGGAAAATTTAAGCGTGAGCTTGTATCGAGCAACACTTGGCTTTCTGATTGGCGGCGGGAGCGGTTTTATATTAGGAATTTTAAATGGGATATTTAAAACAAGTCGACTCTTATTAGATGGTACGATCCAGATGTTGCGTAATATTCCGCATTTATCATTGATTCCTTTACTGATCCTTTTCTTGGGTATCGGTGAATCTTCAAAAATCGTACTGGTTGCCATCGGCTGTTTATTTCCGATTTATGTGAATACTTACCACGGGATCACTTCAGTAGATGCTAAACTGATCGAGATGGGACGCTCGTATGGGATGAACCAACGGCAATTATTTGCAAAAGTAATTTTTCCCGGCGCCTTACCTAGCATATTAATGGGTGTCAGGTATGCTCTAGGAGTGATGTGGACGACTTTGATCGTAGCAGAAACCGTTTCTTCTAGCTCAGGGATCGGTTATATGGCTAATGATGCCCAGCAATTTACCAATATGGATACAATCATGCTATGTATCATTATTTATGCTTTATTTGGCAAATTATCCGATATGATCGCTAAAAATCTAGAAGATATTCTGCTGACTTGGCAGCAATTGGAAGTGGAGGGATCTTAAATGGAAGAACTACTACAAATTGAAAAGATCGAGAAGCACTACAGCGGGAAATGTGCTTTAAAAGCAACT
This sequence comes from Tetragenococcus sp., assembly GCA_035300805.1. Lineage (GTDB taxonomy): Bacteria > Bacillota > Bacilli > Lactobacillales > Enterococcaceae > Tetragenococcus. The sequence continues at coordinate 1,151 of DATGVB010000161.1, forward strand.
GATTTAACTGTTGTCAAAGGAGAATTTATTGCTTTGGCTGGTATGAGTGGTGGAGGTAAAAGCACGATTTTGCGCTTGATTGCTGGTTTGGAAAAACCCACTGCAGGTGAGATCATGCAAGATGGCCAAAGAGTTTCAGGCATCAATCGTAAAATTCGGATGATGTTTCAAGATGATCGCTTGTTGCCCTGGTTAAATATTCTGCAGAATGTGACGCTTGGACAAAAGAAAAAAGAACTCTTGGAGCAGGCACATAAGTTATTGCAGCAAGTTGAATTAACGGATTTAGAAGAAGCTTATCCGTCCCAATTATCCGGCGGACAAAAGCAACGAGTGGCCCTGGCGCGAGCGCTAATGGCCCGACCAGAGATCCTGCTGCTAGATGAACCTTTAGGAGCGCTGGATGCTCTGACTCGTTCTAAAATGCAAGACTTGATTTTTAATATCTGGCAACAGACTGGAATTACGATGATTTTAGTAACTCACGATATTCATGAAGCCGTCCGTTTAGCGCAAAGAATCCTGGTCATCAAAGACGCTACGATCTGCGAAGAGTTTTTAAATTCCACTCATGGTCAGACCGATGAAAAATCGTTACATCAAGAGGCCAGACTATCAGCCGAAATCTTGGATAGTATCATGCATAATTGAAAGCAGCAGGTTAAAAGATGTTTCCTTTCTGCAGAATTGCTTATCGATTGTAAAGCATTTGATATAATTTTGTCACTTTCTTTTGTGCCAAAGTTCTAATTAAAAATGATTGAAAACCCTGCCATCATCTCTTACACTAAGACTGTAGGTAAATTACTTTTTTGAAAGGAGCAAAAAAGATGGCACAGGAGAAAAAAGGAGTTAAGGCCAAAGTCCAACAACTAGGTAGTAACCTAAGTAGCATGGTTATGCCCAATATTGGCGCATTCATTGCCTGGGGCGTTATTACTATGTTGTTTATTCCCGATGGATTTTTGCCTAATGAACAATTAGCTACGATGAATAGTCCGATGATCACATACTTACTACCATTATTGATTGGTTATACAGGAGGTAGTATGATACACGATCAGAGAGGAGCAGTCGTAGGAGCAATTGCAACGATGGGGGTTATTGCCGGGTCAGAAGTACCCATGTTTATCGGTGCAATGATGATGGGACCTCTAGGCGGTTGGTGTGTTAAGAAATTTGATGAAAAATTCAGCGATAAAATCAAAGCTGGATTTGAAATGCTGGTCAATAACTTTTCTGCCGGATTAATTGGTTTTGCCTTAGCAATTTTAGGATTTTTAATTATCGGACCCGTTGTATCAACTTTGACAGAATGGTTAGGAAGCGCAGTTGCAGCAATCATTCAAGCCAAATTATTACCGCTAGCAAATATTTTCATAGAACCAGCTAAAATCTTGTTCTTAAATAATGCGATCAACCATGGTATTTTAACGCCGCTTGGAACAGAGCAGTCACTACAGACAGGTAAATCGATCCTCTTCTTATTAGAAGCGAATCCAGGTCCTGGTTTAGGTGTTTTACTGGCCTTTACATTGTTTGGCAAAGGTTCAGCTAAATCTTCAGCACCGGGCGCAATTCTGATTCAATTCTTTGGCGGGATCCATGAAATCTACTTCCCATATGTAATGATGAAACCTTTATTGTTCTTGGCAGTTATTGCTGGTGGAGTTTCAGGAACATTCACTTTCCAATTATTAGATGCAGGCTTAAGAGCAGCTGCCTCACCAGGGTCGATCATCGCTGTTCTGGGTATGACACCGCCGAATCGCTATCTGGCAGTACTGGCCGGAGTGGTGGTAGCTACAGTGGTATCCTTCTTGGTTTCTATGGTAGTTATTAAATCTGACCATTCAGTTGAAGAAGATGATCTTGAAACACAACAAGCAGCTGTTCAGGCAGCTAAAGCAGAAAGTAAAGGGGATCTGCCAAAAGCGGATGTTGCTTCTGCAGATCTGAAAAAAATCAACCGCATCATCTTTGCTTGTGATGCCGGAATGGGATCAAGTGCGATGGGGGCTTCTGTTTTACGTAAGAAGATCCAAGAAGCTGGACTGGATATCCCAGTGACAAATGCTTCTATCAGTAAATTGCAAGATGACCCGAATACGCTCGTTGTTACTCAAATTGAATTACATGATCGGGCGGAAAAACGCGCTCCGTCGGCTGAATTTGTTTCAGTTGAGAATTTCATGAACAGTCCGAAATACCAGGAAATTGTCGATCGTATGACTAAAGATGCTCAAGCAGAACCAGCACCAGCTAGTGAAACAACGGCAGATGCGGGCGATGTAACTGCTTTGGATCTTAAAAAAGTCGATCATATCATCTTTGCTTGTGATGCCGGAATGGGATCAAGTGCGATGGGAGCTTCGGTCTTACGGAATATGGCGAAAAAAGCCGACATTCAAGTAGAAATCACTAATTCTTCGATCAATAATCTAAAAGCAGATGATGCTACTCTGATCGTGACTCAAAAAGAATTGTATGACCGTGCGGTAAAAAAAGCTCCACAAGCTCAATTTGTGACGGTAGATAATTTTATGGATAATGAAAAATATGAACAAATTATCGATCAAATGAAAAAACAAAAATAATTATTTTGAGGCTGTGAATTGCAAATTTAGGTAAAGCATTATATTGTATGTGTAAAGCCTAAAAAACATTAAGATAAAACAGTTTTTCTAGGTGAGTAAGTATTACCGAAAAGCTGTTTTATTTTTGTTTTTCAGTGATTCGTGGAGGTGTAAACCATTGTACTTTTCCGATCGTGAAAAGAAATTGCTGAAATTATTACTTGAAAATCAAAAAGGTGTGTTAGCTGAAACTCTGCAAAGAGAGTTGCAGATCAGTAAAAGAACCTTATATCGTGAAATTTCAAGTATTGAAAAGACGATCGATCCACTCAAAGCACGTATTGTCAAAGTGCGTAACGCCGGCTATCAGCTGATCGGACAAACGGATGCACTAGCTGAAATTAGTGATCAGGTTCAAAATCAGGCGACTGTCGTTTTTGATAATGTTCATCGACAAAGCGCGCTAGTCTGTCAGCTGCTTTTAAGTGATGAAGAAGTTACGATTGAAAGTCTGGCACTTGATTTTACAGTCAGTCCGGCAACCATCTATGCTGATTTGGACCAGGTAGAAAAAAGTTTAACCGAATATCAATTGCATCTGGAACGCAAGAAAGCACGCGGAGTTATTGTTAAAGGAGCAGAAAATAAAAGACGTCAGATTTTAAGTAATATTATCTACAGTGATGTAAATGAATATGATTTCTTTTCTTTTTTAACTAATTTGCAAAATTTGAATCAGCTGGTTAAAAGCAGTGATTTTTTCTTGCAGCTGATCGATCCGCTGTGGTTTTATTATGCCAAGAATGCTGTTTTAAATAAAACCAGTACCTTTTTTGTGGAAGTGACAGACAATCAGCTGCAACAAGTCATTACCAGCCTGGCACTTTCGTTACAACGCATGGCTCAAAAACACTATCTGGCTGAAAAGAGCATTGAACGCCCGAGCGATGAAGGTATCGAAAATCTGGCGATTCAAATTTTGACAGATATTCAACAAGAAACACACTTAGGTATTAATTATGATGAAATTTGGTTTTTTGCCAAGCAATTAGAAGGCGTCAATTACAAAAAACCGCAGAATGTGTTACTTGATAACTTTGATACTGCTCTTTCTTATCAGATCAGAGAGTTGATTCGGCAAGTCTCAAAACAGATAGGAATTGATTTTCGTCTGGACGATACTTTGTTTTATGATTTGTTAAATCATCTGTCTGCGGCTTTTAAACGAATGGATAATCAGACAGCTTTAAGCGGCAATCCTTTATTAGAAAAAATTCTAGTGGAATATCAGAAACTTACTACTGTGATCCGTAAAAATCTGACGGATATTTTTCCCGATGAATCTTTTATAGAAGATGAATTAGCTTATATAGTGATCCATTTTGCAGCTGCTTTAGAAAGAAACCCCGTCCCTAAAGAAATTGCTGTTTTAGTTCTTTGTTCAAGTGGAATTGGAACAGCTAAAATTTTAGAAAGTCGGATTCAAAAATATATTCCTGAAATTGACCATGTTGAGATTGCTAAGATCTCACAGATGAGTCATTTGGATTTTAAAGAGTATGATTTGATTCTTTCAACGATTTTCTTGCCGGAGTTTTCATTGCCTTACAAAATGATCTCACCGCTGCTCTTAGATGATGAGGTTTTTGAGATCAAGCAGCAATTAAAAGACAAGAGCTTTGTCAGTAAGTCTGAGGTAACTGTAACCGCGTCCCCACCCGCTAAAAAGCCTCTGTCCTTTGAAAAGGCCTACGAGCAAATGAAAGTGGCTAATGAACTTCTGACGCAATTTTCAATTCAAGAAGTCATGACTTGCCAGACTTTAGAACAGACCATGCAGGTGATTTTAGATCAGTTAGAAGGACTTATCATAACGGATGCTAAAGCCGTTAATGAATTAGTTATAAAACGTCATAAATTAGCTCCTATCGGAATCCCGAATACTCATTTTGCTCTTTTTCACAGTGCCAATGCTTTTGTTAAAAAAGCTTATTTTGGTATTTTTAATTTATCTCGTTCTGTACCGATTTTAGGCATGGACCAAAAACCGATGGAATTAACTAGAATGCTTCTGATGTTAGCTCCTCAGGAAATGACGGAGGGCGAAGAACGCTTATTAGGTCAAATCAGTGCCTCGATCATCGAAAATGATGTGAATATGAAAATTTATCAGCATGGCAACAGAGAAGAAATCTATCAAGTGATCAGTACACTATTTATGAATGAAATTAAAGAGGAGGAATAGAAAATGAAATTACAAAAAGAGATGATTTTACTGAATCAGTCTTATGAAAATGCGGAAGAGGTCATTCGGAAAAGTGGTGAATTACTTGTTTCAGCGGGCTGTGTGGATGAGGAGTATGTCGCTGCGATGATCGAACGTAATGAAATGGTTTCTACCTATATGGGAAACTTTATTGCGATTCCTCATGGGACAGATGAAGCAAAAAAATATGTCAAAAAAAGTGGTATTTCGATTATTCAAGTTCCAGCAGGTGTCGATTTTGCTACCAAAGATGATCAAGAAGAAAAGCTAGCCATGGTTGTTTTTGGCATTGCCGGAGTCAATAATGAGCATTTAAATATTTTACAGCAAATTGCAATTTTTTGTTCAGATATTCAAAATGTAATGAAATTGGCAGATGCACAAGATACAGATGAAGTGATCAAACTACTTGAGGAGGTAGAATAAATATGAAAGCAACACATTTCGGCGCCGGTAATATCGGCCGAGGTTTTATTGGAGAAATTTTGCACACTAATGATTTTTCAATTAATTTTGTCGATATCAACGAAACTATTATTGAGGCTTTAAAAGAACGTAAAGGCTATGAAATCGAACTAGCCGCTGAAAATAAAAAACACATTGCAGTTGACCAGGTGACTGGGATCAATAATCAAAAAGATCCGAATGCTGTGGTAGCTTCGGTTGCCACAAGTGATATCGTCACTACAGCCATTGGTCCGAATATCCTGCCGTTTATTGCGGAATTGATTGCTAAAGGCATTCACCAGCGTCGACTGGATAAAAATCAGACACCGCTTGATGTGATTGCCTGTGAGAACATGATCGGCGGCAGCCAGTTTTTATTTGGCAAAGTGAAAGATTATCTAGATATTGAAGATCTGGCTTTTGTTGATCAATATATCGGTTTTCCTAATGCGGCAGTTGACCGGATCGTACCACTGCAGAATCATGAGGATCCACTGTTTGTGTCTGTCGAACCTTTTTGTGAATGGGTGATAGACGATACGCAGAGTAAAGCCAAACAAATACGGCTGGCAGGGGTTTCTTATGTGCCTGATCTGGAACCTTATATTGAACGCAAGCTTTTTTCAGTTAACACAGGGCATGCGACAACTGCCTATACAGGTGCTTTTTACGGCTATCTGACTATTGGAGAGGCGATCAGTGATGAAAAAGTGCTGCATCAGCTAGAAGCCGTTTTAAAAGAGACCGGGGACTTATTGATCGATAAGTGGGACTTTGAAAGAACGAAACACGAAGCCTATGCTGCCAAAATTATTGAACGTTTTAAAAATCCTTATATCTCAGATGATGTAACGCGCGTGGCTCGTACGCCTATGCGTAAATTAGGCTTTGACGAACGCTTTATCCGTCCGATCCGTGAAGCAAAAGAACGTGGTTTATCTTATCAGCATTTAGTCGAAGTAGTTGCGATGATTTTAAAATATGATGATCCTAACGACGAACAAAGTGCTCAGTTACAGCAAATGCTACAAGAAAAATCGCTTGAAGATGTGATCAAAGAAGTGACCGACTTGCAAGATGCAGAGTTGATTCAAGAAATTATCGCTCAAACGAAAAAATAATTTGGTATAGACTAATCTTGAAAAAGTAAAAATATGATGGTAACATGAGACCTATCAAATACTCAAGTAAGGGAGATTGTTTCATGAATATTATTCGTGTGAAAGACGCCCAAGAAGGCGGAAAAAAAGCTTTTGAAGTTATCCAAGAAGGAATGAATAAAGGCGTAAAGACTTTTGGTCTGGCAACTGGCAGTACACCTGAAAGTCTGTATAGTACTATGGTTGCAAGTGATTTAGACTTTTCCGATAAGATATCAGTTAATCTGGATGAATATGTCGGTCTAAGTGCTGATGATGACCAAAGTTATCGCTACTTCATGAACTCACATTTGTTTGACCAAAAACCTTTTAAAGAAACTTTTGTACCCGATGGCAAAGCAGCAGATTTAGATGCAGAGTGCAAAAGATACGATCAGGTGATCGAGGATCATCCAATTGATATCCAAGTATTGGGAATCGGTCAAAATGGTCATATTGGTTTTAATGAACCCGGCACATCCTTTGATATTACAACGCATGTAGTTGCCTTGACCGAATCGACGATCAATGCCAACAAACGTAATTTCGAAAAAGTTGAAGATGTTCCTACCCATGCATTATCAATGGGGATCGGTTCGATCATGAAAAGTAAGAAACTGATTTTAATGGCCTTTGGTGTTGAAAAAGCAGACGCCGTCAAAGGAATGATTGAAGGTCCTGTAACCGAAGAATTACCAGCAAGCATTCTGCAAAAGCATGATGACGTTGTAGTGATCATTGATGAAGCAGCGGCTAGCAAGTTAAAATAGAGTATAATCAAAAAAAGCACCTTTTGTGAGGTGCTTTTTTTGTGGGCGGATTTGTTTTAAATTACGATCTACTCCAAGTCAGCCGAAGTTTGAGTAGATCAGGGGAGAATCTACTCCAAGTCGTTCGAAGTTTGAGTAGATCAGAGGAGAATCTACCCCAAGTCGTTCAAAGTTTGAGTAGATCAGAACAAAATTGCGCGGCTACAAACTTCTCCATTGAGTTCTTTTTTCTAGAGTCTGAAAATGATTGCTATCAGCTGCAAACCATTCCTCAAATGAAACAGCTTTGTTAACGTAAGCTGAAGTAGGTCCAGTATTTTTTATAAGTTCAAAGTATTTCCTCAAAGTACGATTAAGATAGGAAATATTCACGTTTTTTCCAAAAAATTCGATGAGTCGGCCTTTTTTCAATTCTTCTGCTGGAAATAAACAGCCAAATTCGCAAATTGTCCGATTATAAGCAGTTTGTTTGGGTTCTTTATGCCCGCAGTCTTGGCAGTTGAGGGTATATCGACTTTCATAGGTATTTAAGCTGTGGCAATGGCGGCAGCAGATTCCTTTTTTCAAATTTTTCAGTTGAATATTCGTAAGCGGCTGATTAATAGCAGGTCGCATAAACGGTTGTAGAACTTTTTTCCATTTCCAATTCTTAGTAGGTTTTAAGCTGGCAAGATAGCTGGCGATTTGATCGTGCTGCAAGATGGTTTCAGCAATTTCATCTTGAATAATAATTTCAGCTGCTTCATTCATAAAAGCCAGTATTCCTACAACTTTTAAATCTAGCTCAGCTTGTGTAAAAACTCCTTTAACTAAACGCACCGCCTGGCGTAATTGTTCTAAGATATTGTGGGCTAACAGCTGATTGCCATAATACCACTCGCCATTTTCAAAGCTATATTTTCCCTGATAAAACTTCATATCAAAAATTTGCACCGTATCTTTACTTAAGGCGAGCTTATCGATTTGTACGGTGGTTCCTTGAAAATGCAAAGTCAAATCATCTAAATATTCCACTTTTTCAGCATGCCTTTCAAAAAGCTGGTCCATTTTCATTTCACCGCGATAACCTTTTGAAAGTCGCAAATAAATATTTTTCTGGTAGTTGTCTAATCTGGCACGTTGCTGTAACAAAAACAATTGTTGTAATTGTAAATTCATTTTACGCAAAAGATCTCCCCCTTATTTTTCTATACACTATATATATACGCAAAAAAAGCGTATTTCCTCTTTTTTATTTTTCTTTTGATTATATCTTTTTCAGATTATCTGTTACAATATAGTAAATGAGCTGTTATAATTTATCATGAAAAAATCGAAAGAGAGGTCTTTTATAATGAAAATTACCTATTATGGCCATTCTGTTATTGCTGTTACATTAAAGGATGGTACCAGGCTTTTATTCGACCCGTTTATTTCGCAAAATCCCTTTATTGATCAGGATCCTGATGAAATCAAAGCGGATTATATCTTAGTGACACATGGTCATGACGATCATGTAGGTGATATGCTGACAATTGCCAAAAATAATGATGCTACTATTATTAGCGTGGCAGAAATTTGCAAGTATGCAGCTAAAAAGGGAATCAAAAAAACTCACGGTATGAATATTGGGGGCGGCTGGGATTTTCCTTTTGGACGAGTTACTTTTACCCATGCGCAGCATAGCTCAGGTTATGAAGAAGACGGTCAGATGATCTACATGGGTGAACCTGCTGGTATCTTATTACAGGCTGAGGGAAAAACAATCTATCATGCTGGTGATACTGCCGACTACAGCGATCTGTCATTACTGGCTAAATATAAGATCGACCTGGCTTTTTTACCCATTGGAGATAATTTTACTATGGGTCCTAAAGATGCAATTTGTGCAGCTAAACGTCTGCAAGCTAAAACCGTAGTGCCGATCCATTACAATACTTTTCCTCTGATCAAACAGGATCCGCATCAGTTTGTGCGACAATTACCGCAAGTAGGTAAAGTCATGCAGATCAAAGAAACAATTGAGGTGTAAAAATGGCAACAAAACATGATTTAATTTTATCTCATATAGAAGGTTTACCCGTAGGAGAACGGATTTCTGTTCGAGGAATTGCCAAAAAATTAAATGTCAGTGAAGGAACTGCCTATCGTGCAATTAAAGATGCCGAAAATTTAGGCTTAGTTTCAACTATTCAGCGTGTCGGTACAATTCGGATTGAAAGAAAACTAAAAAAACATATTGAAAAATTAACCTTTGGTGAAGTTGTCCGCATCATTGAAGGAGACGTTTTAGGCGGAGCAAGGGGTTTAGAAAATGATTTAAATAAATTTGTGATTGGTGCGATGACTGAAGATGCCATGGAGCGCTATATTACACCAGGCTCTTTATTGATCGTGGGCAACCGCCTGGAGGCCCAGAAACTGGCTTTAAAAGATGGTGCTGCAGTTTTGATCACAGGTGGTTTTGATACGACTTCTGAGATCCGCAGTTTAGCCGATGAGCTGAATCTGCCGATCCTGCGGACAACTTATGATTCCTTTACAGTAGCCAGCATGATCAACCGTGCCATGAGTGACCAACTGATCAAAAAAGATATTTTACTGGTCAGTGATATCTATATGCCTCTGGAAAAAACACGTTATCTGAAAACGCATGATACAATTGCAGATTATCGCAGATTATCAGATTCAAGTGAGCATTCGCGTTATCCGGTAGTCAATAAAAATATGCGGGTAGTCGGGATCGTTACAGCTAAAGACGTACTAGGTAAAGCTGATAACCAGCAGATCGATCGTGTGATGACACGTGAACCGAATATGGTGAAAAGAGAAATGAGCGTGGCTTCTGTGAGCCATCAAATGATCTGGGATGGTCTGGAAGTTATGCCAGTGGTGGCAGATGATCTGTCATTATTGGGGATTGTTACTCGCCAGGATGTTATGAAAGCTATGCAACTGATCCAAAGACAACCGCAGGTGACCGATACCATCTCAGATCAGATCACAGGCGATGTACGTCTGATTGAGCATGACATTGATGGCAATAAGCTTAAAGATCCTTACTTTTCTTTTGTGGTCGAACCGCAAATGGTCGGTGAATTAGGAACAATTTCTTTTGGTGTCCTAAATGAGATCATTGCCAATGTAACGAAACGAACTATGGAACTTAATAATCGACGTAATACCTGGATCGAACAAGTAAGTCTGCATTACTTCCATCTGATTCAATTGGAAAGTGAACTGGTTGTTAAACCCCGGATTTTAGAATTAGGACGCCGTTCCGCTAAAATTGATATGGATATCTATATTGAGAATTCACTCGTAGCTAAAGCCATCGTTGTGTGTCAGGTGATGGAACGACCATAGAGAAACAAGAAAGGAACAATTGAATGAATGTACAAACAGCTATTTTAGAACAGATTAAAGCCTATCAGACGATCATTATTCATCGCCATAAACGACCCGATCCAGATGCCATTGGTTCTCAAGTCGGGCTAGCCGAACTTTTACGGGCCAGTTTTCCTGAAAAAGAGATCTATCAGGTGGGCGGACCTACGGAAGATTTAGATTACTTAGCCAAAATGCAGGAAATTGACGATACACTTTATCGCCATGCCCTAGTGATTGTGACCGATACCGCTAATGCACCCAGAGTCAGCGATGAGCGTTATGCTTTAGGCGAAAAAATTATTAAAATTGATCATCATCCCAACGATGAACCCTATGGAGACTTGCTGTGGGTCAATGACCAGGCCTCAAGTTGTAGTGAGATCATTGCTGATTTCTGGCAGTTATTTCCTGATGAATTAAAGATGACCCAAAATGCTGCCCGTTTATTGTATGCTGGTATCGTGGGGGATACAGGACGCTTTTTATATCCTTCGACTTCAGCCCATACTTTGCAAATAGCCGCTGCTTTGATCGAATTTGGCTTTGATCACGCTGGACTGAATCGTAGGATCGAGCAAGTTTCAAAAAATGTTGCCCGCTTGTCAGGTTACCTCTATCAGAATCTGCAAGTAGATCAAAACGGGGCCGCTTATCTGGTATTACCCGCTGATTTATTAAAAGAATATGACGTGTCTGATGCCCAGACCTCAGGAATTGTGCCATTGCCTGGGACTATTGAAGGAGTTTTAGCCTGGGCCCTTTTTGTGGAACAGCCGGAAGGGTACTATCGCGTACGACTGCGTTCAAAAGGACCTGCCATTAATCAGATTGCCAGAAGTCATCATGGCGGCGGTCATCTGCTGGCCAGTGGCGCCAACGCTCGTGATCTAGCAGAAACACAGACGATTTATCAAGAAATTCAAGCCGCCTGTCAGACTTATAGCAAAAACGTTACTGATTGATGACAATCAGTAACGTTTTTTAGGTTCATAAAATAATTAAAAATCCAGTTGGGCTAAGCGTTGATTGATTTCAGTCAGGTTAAAATCAGCGCCATAGCTTTCCTCAAAGCGTGAGTTTTCTAGAGGGGCTTTTTGTCGGCCTTTGATGCATAGCGGTAATTCCTGTGTCTCGAGATCTGCAAGATCCAGCCTTTTCTCACACTTGATTTTATGCTGCCAGTCATCACCAAAATCATAGGTATAATTAATCATTTTGGCCACAGCAAAAGCTTCACCTAGTGTAATATCATCTTCATTTCCATTTTCACTATCTGAAAATTCCTCGATAACTGCTGCTTCAGCCGGTTCATAAAAGAAACCATTGACTTCAAAATCATGCAGATGTTCATCTTCCCATTCAAAGCAAGCCTGAATCACTTGGTGTAAATCAGCTAAAGTGGCCTCAGAAGAAATCAGCACGCGACGCCAGATGGGTGGTTTAAAACCAGCAAGATCAATCCGTAGCTGTAAAGCATAGCCTGCAGCATCATCAAGTTTGCCTGGAGTGCCGGGAAAATTAATAATATTATTTTTATTAGCGGTGTTTTTGGTCGGAGCAGTTTCATTCAATCCGCTTAATTTTTTAAATAATTGATCAAATTCAGGTGGTATCGAATCGAGCAGCTCTTGATCAAACTGATCGATTTCACTTTTTTTAGCAGGTGACCAGAAAGACTCATCCTCCATTTTCTTTAAGAAGCTGGATTTATTATTCTGGAAAAAAGCTAACACATTTTTATAATCTTTTGTTTTGATATGACTTTTTTGGTGTAACAACTGATAAAAATCCAAAAGAGCGTCATGAACGGCCAGCGCTTCATCCGGAAAGATCACTTCATCTTTAGGCAGGTCATGCAGATAGTATTTTTTTAAGGCGGATAAATCTGCATATTTCAAATAATCATTTTCAATATAATTTACTAAAGTAAGG
>DATGVB010000162.1:0-5565 GCA_035300805.1 Tetragenococcus sp.
CTGCCAGGCGTCGGTGGCTGGATAATTCATTTTCTTTAAGTAATTGTCATAGACAAAAGACTTACTGTTTTGTTCGGTTAAAGTATTCTGATAGATATGATAGGCAGCAATGTTACTTGATTTTTCAATTGATTGACGTACAGTCTGAAAAGTCTTGGTCCCGCGATTGGTGGCGTTGACGATTGCATCGCCCTTGTTTTCGCCACTCTGCCATTTAGCCGGAAAATCCGAAACTCTGGATTCACTGCCGATATAACCCTGGTCGATTGCCGGACCATAGACTAAAACAGGCTTAATGGCTGAACCAGCCTGTCTTTTTGCATCAAAAGCATGATTGAACTGACTCTTTGAATAGTCCCGTCCACCAACGAAACCCAGTACTTTTCCCGTCTGGTTATCCATAAAGACATTGCCCACTTCTACCTCGTTATTGTAACCATCTAATAGGTAACCATAATTTTCAGCCGTGTCTTGCATGGCCTGGTAAATATTTTTATCAATAGTTGTTTTGATGGTGTAGCCACCATTGGCTATTTTTTCCTGGGCTTTTTGTTGATATTTATCATAGACAGCATCTTTTTCTAGTTCTTTCTTTTTAAGGCCGTCATCTTTGGCCAGTTTATCAGTAACGATTTTTAATGTTTCATTCATCACCGTATGATAAAGGAAGCCTTGCTGGTTATCTTCGGCTTTACCTTTTTTTAGAAAATCCTTTTCAAGCGGATATTTTTTTGCATCCTGATACTCTTTTTTAGAAATGTCATGATTGCGGTACATACTAAAAAGAACAAAGTCCTTTCTTTCAAGACCAGCCGACTGATCCTTTTTTAAATCTCCTGTATTAGTAAAAGGACTGTAAGTGATCGGACTTTGTGGTAATCCCGCAATAAAAGCAGCTTGTGCCAAATTTAATTTTTTGGCTTCTTTACCAAAAATTCCTTTGGCTGCTTCCTGGATACCGGCAATATTTTCACCGCGATTATTACGACCAAAAGGCGAAACATTTAAATACATTGTAACAATTTCATTTTTAGAAAAATTTTGTTCTACTTGCATGGATAATAGAATTTCATTGGCTTTTCTTTTAAAAGTTACCTCATCAGATAAGATTTGCTGCTTGACGATCTGCTGGGTCAAAGTAGATCCGCCACTAGAGCCAAGCCCCGTGACTTCAGAAATTAAGGCTCGGATAACTGCTTTGGGGACAAAGCCTTTATGCTGATAAAAGTTCTCATCTTCTGTTGCTATAATGGCTTTTTCAACCCATTTGGAAATATTTTTAGAGTCAACACTCGTTCTGCGTAAATCAGAATGAATCGTTGCAAGTTTACTATCGTCATTAAAAACCAAATAGGAAGTTTCGTTGACATCACCTAATTCATGCTGCAGTTCTTTTTTAGAAGGTGCAGTGGTATCTTCTACTAAATAGGCAAAATATCCCGTACCAATCCCCACGCCCAATGCACCAAGCAAAATTGTACAGCAAACGAAAATCATTAATAATGACTGCAAGACGCGCATTACAATATTGAAATAAAAGCCATTTTTTTGTGGCTTACTTTTATTCTGTTTTCTTTTGTCTTGTGTCAAAATTGTCACCTCGTTTTTTTATTCTTTTTCGATTATAGCAAAAAATACTCTACTTGGATAGTTTTCTTGATTTTACCTTTCTTTTAAGCCTTTTTTCAGTTATGATAACAAATGAATATTATTTTTAGGAGGAACAATAATGAGTTCGGATTTTTTTCAGGAACTAAAAGAACGTGGCTTAGTTCATCAGATCACTGATGAAAAAGCTTTAGAAAAACAATTAAACGAAGAGTCTGTTAAATTATATGTTGGCTTTGATCCGACGGCAGACAGTTTACATATTGGTCACTTACTGCCGATTTTGATGTTGCGTCGTTTCCAGCAAAATGGTCATGTGCCGATTGCTTTAGTGGGTGGCGGTACCGGGATGATCGGAGATCCTTCATTTAAAGATCAGGAACGTCAACTAAATGCTTTAGAGACTGTACAAGACTGGTCTGATAATATAAAAGATCAACTATCACGTTTTATTGATTTTGATAACGCAGAAAATCCAGCGATTATCGCCAATAATTATGAATGGCTAGGGAGTATTTCTTTAATTGATTTTTTACGTGACGTGGGCAAAAACTTCACGGTTAATTATATGATGAGTAAAGAGAGCGTTAAAAGGCGGATCGAAACTGGTATTTCTTACACCGAATTTGCTTATCAGTTGTTACAGGCTTATGACTTTTTAAAGCTATATCAAAAACACGGCTGCCTGTTGCAATTAGGCGGTAGTGATCAATGGGGGAATATCACTTCTGGCATTGAATTATTGCGCAGAGAAGAAGAAGTGCAGGGTTTTGGTTTGACCATGCCTTTGATTACTCAGGCCAATGGTAAAAAATTTGGCAAAACAGAAGGAAATGCGATTTGGCTGGATGCAGATAAGACTAGTCCTTACGAATTTTATCAATTTTGGTTAAATACGGATGATCGTGATGCAGTTAAATTCTTAAAATACTTTACCTTCCTTTCTTTAGAGGAGATTGCAGAAATTGAAAAAGAATTCAGTGCAGCACCGGAAAAAAGAGGGGCCCAGAAAGCCTTGGCAAAAGACGTGACTACCTTAGTTCATGGGCAAAAAGCATACGAACAAGCAGTAAAAATTTCTGCTGCTTTATTTAGTGGAGATATCAAGACTTTGAGTGCTGAAGAGTTGGAGCAAGCTTTTAGTGATGTCCCTGCTTATCAGGTAAAACCGACGGACTCTTTGAATTTAGTTGAAATTTTAATTACTGCGGGAATTGAGCCTTCTAAACGCCAGGCACGTGAAGATATCAAAAATGGAGCAATCTATCTAAACGGACAGCGGCTGCAAGATATCAGTTATGAACTGCAAATGACAGATAAATTAAGTGGGAAATCGACTATTATTCGTCGCGGCAAAAAGAAATACTTTATTCTGCGTTTTTAATGAAGCAGTCCACTAACTAACAATAAAAATCAGGAAGTGATAAAATGCTGATCGGTTCTCACGTTTCGATGAAAGGTAAAGAGATGCTGTTGGGTTCTGCCAAAGAAGCCGCCAGCTATCATGCTTCGACTTTTATGGTTTATACTGGAGCACCGCAAAATACACGTCGTAAACCTATTGAAGAAATGCGGATCAAAGAAGGGCAGGCTTTTATGGCAGAGCACGGTCTGGCTAATATTGTTGTGCATGCTCCTTATATTATTAATCTAGGCAATACAAAAAAGCCAGAAAACTTTTCTTTTGCCGTTGATTTTCTTAGAGCAGAAATCAAGCGCGCACAAGCTTTAGGTGCCAGACAAATCACCATGCACCCTGGCAGTCACGTAGGAGCAGGTGCCAATGCCGCAATTGCCCAAATTGTCAAAGGTTTAAATGAAGCATTGACGAGCGATCAAATTCCGCAAATTGCCTTAGAGACTATGGCAGGAAAAGGTACAGAGATTGGGCGTTCCTTTGAGGAATTGGCGCAGATCATTGAAGGTGTTACACTCAATGAAAAATTATCAGTGACTTTAGATACTTGTCATACAAGTGATGCCGGCTATAATATCCGTGCTGATTTTGATGGTGTTTTAAATGAGTTTGACCACGTCATTGGTTTAGATCGTTTAAAAGTTGTCCATGTCAATGATTCAAAAAATCCGCAGGGCAGCCATAAAGATCGTCATGAGAATATCGGTTTTGGTACGATCGGTTTTGAGGCCTTGAATAAAATTGTCCATCATGAAAAATTAGCTGATCTACCTAAAATCATGGAGACACCTTGGGTCGGTACAGATAAGAAAAATAAAAAAGCACCTTATGGTTATGAAATTGCCATGTTTAAACAAGGTAAATTTGATCCACAACTATTGGAAAAAATTAATCAAGCTTAATTCTAGCTTTTCTTTTTAATAAATTTAAAGTAAAATATTAAAGGATACTCAAATGAAGGGAGTGTGAGTAGATGTCAACTGGAATGGTCGTTTTGATTGCAGTTATTGCTTTACTTGTAGGGGCCGTTGGAGGTTTCTTCTTAGCACGTAAATATATGGAAGACTACATGAAAAAAAATCCGCCGATTAATGAAGATATGTTGCGTACCATGATGATGTCGATGGGCCAGAAACCATCAGAAAAGAAGATCCGTCAAATGATGCAACAGATGAAAAACCAAAAATAATCAAACTTAGACAAGTCTTATAGGCTTGTCTTTTTTTAGACTAAATTTATGGCTCTTAGATCAAGGCGTAATCTACTCTAAGTCGTCAGAAGTTTGAGTAGATCAGATGGAAATCTACTCCAAGTCGTCAGAAGTTTGAGTAGATCAGATGGAAATCTACTCCAAGTCGGCGAAAGTTTGAGTAGATCAGGAGGGAATCTACTCCAAGTCGGCGGAAGTTTGAGTAGATCAGGTGGGAATCTACTCCAAGTCAGCGAAAGTTTGAGTAGATCAGATGCGCAAACTAAGGTCCAAAAGGGTTATTTTTAAAATCGCTTAAACAGGTCAAAATTCATGAAATGTTTATGTTATAATTGAGATAACAAAATAGAATAGAAGAGGTGGTTTGTTATGTCATGGAAAAATGTTTATGAAGAATGGGCCAATGAAAAAGACCTTGATCAGCAATTAAAAAGCCAACTGGAGGCATTAAAAGAAGATCCGGCGGCCTTAGAAGATGCTTTTTATGCTCCTTTGGAATTTGGTACAGCAGGCATGAGAGGCGTGTTAGGTCCGGGCATTAACCGCATGAATATCTATGCGGTCCGACAAGCAACAGAAGGATTAGCACTTTTTATGGATCAACAAGATGTCAAGACCAAAAAACGTGGAGTTGCCATTGCTTATGACTCTAGGCATCATTCACAAGAATTTGCGATGGAAGCTGCTAAAGTACTTGCTTACCACGATATTCCAGCATTTGTGTTTGAAGAGCTGCGACCAACGCCAGAATTGTCTTTTGCAGTCCGCTATCTACATACTTTTACCGGCATCATGATCACTGCTTCGCATAATCCGCCTCAATATAACGGTTATAAGGTCTACGGAGAAGACGGAGGACAAATGCCGCCAGCAGATGCCGATCGTGTGACCTCTTTAATTCGTCAAATAAAAAATCCATTAGCGATTCCAGTAATTACTGCAGAAAAAGCCAAAGAAAAAGACTTGTTGACGATTATTGGTGAAAACGTGGATCAGGCATATTTGGCAGAAGTAAAAAATGTGACGATCGATCAGCAAGTAATTGATAAAATGGGCGATCAATTAAAACTTGTTTATACACCTTTACATGGAACAGGTAAAATGTTAGCCGAAAAAGCATTGACACAAGCAGGTTTTACACAATTTATCATTGAGCCTGAACAAGGAATTGCCGATCCCGATTTTACGACGGTCAAATCACCGAATCCTGAAGAAGCTTCAGCTTTTGAGCACTCCATTGCTTTAGGCAAAAAAGAAGGTGCGGATTTATTAGTAGCTACCGATCCAGATGCTGATCGACTGGGGGCCGCTGTACGTATGCCAGATGGTG
>DATGVB010000163.1:0-3107 GCA_035300805.1 Tetragenococcus sp.
AGCCGTCTATTTGAGCAAATTGCTGACGATTGGCTAGCTGATGAAAAAATTCAGGCACAACATATTGATATAGGAGGAATACAATGATTCGACATGACGGAAGACAGATAGACGAATTACGTCAGATTGAGATAAAGACCAATGTTTATAAACAACCGGAAGGATCAGTAGTGATTTCTTATGGTGATACCCAAGTCATTTGTTCAGCAACAGTTGAAGATACGATACCAGTTTTTTTACGTGATAGCGGCAGTGGCTGGGTAACTGCTGAATATAGTATGCTGCCGCGGGCGACTAAGAGCCGCAATCGTCGCGAAAGTGTAAAAGGAAAAAGAAGTGGACGAACAATGGAAATTCAACGACTGATCGGTCGCTCTTTGCGAGCCGTGGTCGATTTAGAGAAATTAGGTGAACGTTCCATTGTCGTTGATTGTGATGTTGTTCAAGCCGATGGAGGTACTCGCACTGCCAGTATTACCGGAGCTTTTGTCGCCTTGAAACTAGCGGTTGATAAGCTCTTACAAACACAAGAATTAAAGACAGATCCGATCAGGGAGTTTGCAGCAGCGGTCAGCGTAGGAATTTTAGCTGATAAAACTGCTGTTTTAGATTTAGACTATCCAGAAGACAGTCAGTGTGAAGTAGATATGAATATAGCAATGACTGAATCGGGTCATTTCATTGAATTACAAGCTAGTGGGGAAGAGGCTACTTTTGATGATAACCAATTAAATGAACTGATTTTATTAGGTAAAAAAGGGATCGAGGATTTGATCAGTCAGCAAAAAAATGCTCTTTATGCTAGTGACGAACAACGTCATCGTTTAGGAGAAAAAACAATTATGATAGCTACTGGTAATCCCGGAAAAGCACGCGAGTTTGCGAAAATGTTTGCGCCTTTTGGCTATAGTATAAAAACATTAAAAGATTTTCCTGAGTTACCCGAAGTTGCGGAAACCGGGTCTAGTTTTGAAGAAAATGCTCGTCTAAAAGCTGAGACGATCGCAAATATTTTACAAATACCAGTACTGGCTGATGATTCTGGCTTAAAAGTAGAGGCTTTAAATGGCATGCCGGGTATTTACTCTGCTCGTTTTGCCGGTATTGATAAAAATGATGCGGCCAACAATGCTAAATTATTACATGAATTGACTGATATAGCTGATGAAGAAAGATCAGCTCAATTTCACTGTAGCTTAGTTTTTGCTGCTCCGCAAAAAGAAAGTCTTGTAGTTGAGGCAGACTGGCCAGGTTTTATCGGTCGTATCCCAAGAGGAGATAATGGCTTTGGTTATGATCCATTATTTATCCCGCAGGAAATGGATCAGACAGCTGCTCAAATCGATCCAGCACTTAAAAATAAGATCAGTCATCGAGGAAAAGCGATGAAGAAATTACAAGAACAATGGCAAGATTGGTTAGAAGGAGGAAATTAAGATGAAATATTTAGTCGTCAGTGATAGTCATGGTGATCGCCAGATACTGGTTGATTTATTTGCTCACTATGAAGGAAAAGTTGATAAAATCTTTCATTGTGGGGATTCTGAATTACCGGCTGATGATGTTTTGTGGCAGAAAGCTTATGTGGTCACTGGAAATTGTGACTATGACAGTTCTTATCAAAAAGCGCAGCTGATTGATACGGGGATGGATAAAGTCTATCTGACACACGGACATCTTTGTGCTGTGAAGATGGGCTTGACACAGTTAAATTATCAGGCACAAGAGGCTGGTGCTAACATTGCCTTATTTGGTCATACTCATCAATTGGGCTGTGAAATGCGGACAGGATGTTTATTTTTAAATCCGGGTAGTATCTCACAGCCCAGAGGACCGATCCGCATTCAAAGTTATGCAATTATTGATAGTGAAGAGGATAGCTTAAAAGTTCAATATTATGATCGCTTCTTTAGTCCAGTCTCTGAGCTGTCATTTACTTTTAAAAAACAATAGTTATTTTTTCCTTTTAGGAATTGTTAAAGAAAAAGATTTTTATACCTTTTTATATTATTTTAAGGTACAATAATTAAAGTGAGATAAAAGAAACAGGAGGTTTGATTTGCTTTGATTGGACCACATATAAAAGCACTATTATTAGAAGGGCAGGATGATTTTCTGATTCCTGCAGAAAATGTAGCTACTGTTTTGTATAGTCACCCGCTTGAACATGCCTTATTGTTACTTTCAAATATTAGATACAGTAAAATTCCGGTCTTGGATACTTCAGATCATTTAGTCGGTTTAATCAGTTTAGCTGATATCGCTAATAAGATGATGGGAGTTGAACATTTTGATTCAGTCTTACTTGATGGCATGACTGTCGCAGATGTAATGGAAGTTGATGTTGCAAGTGTGCATTCATCAGATGATTTGGAGGATATTTTACATCTTTTAGTAGATGCTCCCTTCCTCCCCGCCATTGATGATGATGATATTTTTTGTGGCATTATCACCCGTAAGGAGATCTTAAAGGCAGTCAATCATCTGGTTCATGATTTGGAAAGACGTTATGAATTGATCGAAAAAGAAATTGTCAAACAAGATGAACAAATAAAAAACTGAGATAAGCCAAAACTTATCTCAGTTTTTTTTGAAAATTAATTAACTCCAATAGGTGAATCAGGGATGCTGAAATCCATTTCAGCCAGATTCTGGATCGACAATCGTAATAATTCCTCTTGTAATTTGGCTTGTTTGCCGTTTTGAACAAACATGCTTGTACGGATAGCAAAGTTGCTGTTTCCTAAATCAATCAGGCCAAAAATGACAGGAGGTGTGCGAATAAAAGCGGCATAGTCTTTGGTGATTTGCTGGTTTGCTCTTTCCACTGCCTGATAGATCCCTTCGATCCCTTCAGCAGGAATAATACGAACGTCTACTAAAACACGCATATCTGCACGTGAAGTATTGCTGATAGTTGTTATATTACGATTGGGAATAAAATGCAGAGTACCATCAGAAGATTTAAGCTGTAAGGTTCTTAAGCCCACTGCAACGACTGTACCTTCTAAATCAAGGTTGGTTAACATGATATAATCGCCCACATCAAACTGTTGTTCGATGATAATGAAAAAACCAGTAATAATATCATTCATAAAGCCTTGTGC
>DATGVB010000164.1:0-4308 GCA_035300805.1 Tetragenococcus sp.
AAGTTTAGTTCAAGAAATGTTAGATTTGTCGCGTGCTGGCCAGGTAAATGTTCAATTTGGGGATGAAACGAGTGATGTACGTGAAGTTGCTTTGCAGGTATTTTCTAATTTCGAAATGATCCATCCAGATTTTCATTTCAGTTTAGATAATGAATTACATGGCGAAACCCAAGTAAAGATGTATCGTAATCATTTAGAACAGATCATGGTGATCTTAATGGATAATGCAGTTAAGTATTCTCGAGAAAGAAAAGAAATTTATGTTTCTTTGTCTAAAACAAATCGGTATGCTGAATTAGTTGTGCAAGATTTTGGTACGGGAATTCCCGAATCGGAGATCAAGAAGATATTCGGGCGTTTCTATCGGGTAGACAAGGCTCGGAGTCGGGAACAAGGTGGAAATGGCTTGGGTTTATCTATCGCACAACGCCTGTTAGAGGGATATCATGGGAAAATAACGGTTGAAAGTGCAGCAGGTCAGGGTTCACTGTTTAAAGTTTCAATTCCATTATATTTTCCTGTGAATGACGAAAATGAATAATCAAAAAAACACGATGCCATTTTTTGACATCGTGTTTTTGGTTATTCATTGTTATGATGACGTTGTTTACCAGCATTTCTTTGGCGGTTATTATTATGCATAGTAGCTTGTTTATTTTCAACTTCTCCATCGTTAGTTACTGGTTTTGTCTTCCTAACTGGTGCTTTGATCGGATGTTCTTCAAGATCCGCTGCGACTTTCTTTTTGATACGTGGACGCATAAATATAATCACTAAAGTTTGTAGGCAGGCAAAGATACCACCAACAAAGAAATAAAGACCTAGTCCAGCCGGAGAAACATACGTAATACCGGCTGTCATGATGGGACTGATCAATAGCATCGATTGCATTTGCTTTTTTTGCTCAGGGCTCAACCCGATCATAGACATGTAACCTTGGGCAGCGTAAATCACAAAAGTTAATGCAGTTAACGCAAAGCTCTTATTACCTAAATTAATACCCATGAAATATGAACTGGAAAGTTCAGGTGAGTATTGGATAGCAGCGTACAAAGCTGCAAAAATCGGCATTTGTACTAGTAATGGTAAACAACCAATACCACCAGTCATCGAGATGTTGTTGTCTTTATATAACGCCATCATCTCCTGGTTGGCTTCCATCTGTTCGTCTTGTGTTTTGGCTTCCTTAGAACGTTTCTGGATCTCAGTCATATATGGCTGGATCGAAGCCATTTTTTCCTGTTGGATCGTTGATTTACGAGATTGATTGACCATAATCGGCATTAAAATCAATCTAACAATAAAAGTGATTAAAATAATTGCCCAACCTAAATTATTGCCTAATTGCTGTGACAACCAAAGCAACAAATGCTGTGTGGGTACGGCTAAGTTGTCATAAACCCAACCATATGGTTTTCCACTTGCTGTTCTCCTGACACATCCGCTTAAAAAAATTACTAGAACCATAAATAGCGGAAAAAGCCTTGATAATTTTTTTCTATTCATTATTAGTTCCCCTCATATAGTAAATTACACATCTAGAATTCTACCATAATCTAAAAGCGTATTCTATATACTTTTAGATTTTTAACGAGAGTCGCTAACGTAGATTACACTAATTCAATAAAAAAACCACCATAATCTCTATGGTGGAAAATCTTAATAAACAACCGAAAAATCTTGATAATCATTGACTGGGATCTCCGATGTTTCGACTTGATCGACCCTTGCAGCTGGAGAGGGGGAATCCTTAATACCAGCAACAAACTTTTTGAGTGTTTCGTTATCGGCTTGAGCTTCAATGTAAACATCACCGTTCATCAAGTTACGAATGATCCCGTTAACATTTAAACGATCTGCAAGCATCTTGGCGGTATATCGAAAACCCACTCCTTGTACCATGCCAGATACTGTCATTTTAATTGCTTTCAAACGAGGCACCTCCCATTTATTAATTATCATTATACTACAAGATATCTAATATTTGCATTTGTTAGCTATGTGTCTACCCCCAATTGTCAAATCAAGTGCGACAAGTGTAAAGCTTAAACTATAAGTGAAGATAGATGTTAGTTCAGTGGGAGGCCGGCCAGGAAGCGTAGCGAATGGCCGGCCTCCCACTGTCGAACTTTAGTCACTACTTATTTGGCTGGGCTAATTCATTTTCTAATGCTTCTTGGGCGGAGTGATAACCTAAGATCCGGCGATATTTGCCATTTAAAGCATTTTGCGCCCGCTGTATTTCCTCTGGTGTGACTTGCCTCAGTGAGTGTCCTTTAGGGAAAAATTCACGTAAAAGCCCATTCGCACGCTCATTGCTGCCCCGTTCCCAGGGCGAAGAAGGATGCGCGAAGTAACTTGTAGTTCCTTTTAAACGACTTTGCTCCGAAAACTCTGCTCCATTATCAAAAGTGAGTGTCTTAAAAAGTGTGGGGGCTTGTTTAATAACCTTTTGCACAGCTGCTAAGCAAGTTTGTGCGTGATAATTAGGGACCTTAAGCACGATTTCATACCGCGTTTTTCGCTCAGTTAAAGTCAAAAGTGCCGGCTCACTAGCTTTTCTAACCCCTTTAACTAAATCAGCTTCCCAATTACCAAATGTCAAGCGTTGCTTGACGTCTGCCGGCCTTTTTTCGATCGAGAGGCCCAAGTTTTTCTGATTCTGCCTGACATGGGTATGTTTTGTCATTTTTATTCTCCGCCGGAGTTTTTGTGGCAAATCAATATTCCTGAGCTGCAATAACCCTTGATCTATATAACGGTAAACTGTGGCTACCGACGGTGTCGGCTTGTCAGGATGGATCCGTTTGAAATAGGCCGTAAAACTGGCCACACTTTGGGAACGAAAAGGTCGCTTCAACTCTTTTGCTAACATTGCAAAATATAACCAACAATTACGTGTCAGCGGTTTTGAATGACACTGACTACGATTTTTCCGATAATTTATCTGACCGGTCTCTGCGAAATATTGGCGGTAAAATAAATAATCAGAGTTACGCTGCAAGGTCGTCCCACGGGCGATCTCACGATAAATAGTACTTCGTGCCCGACCTAAACGTTGCGCGATCTGCATGACACTCAGACCGTCTTTTAAAGAGGCTTCGATCTGTCCTCTTTCAGCTGCAGATAATTGTTGATAGTGCTTTTGCGTGTTAGAATATATTCGAGTCATAAAGGTCTGCCTTTCTATTTAGTTTAGACACTTATAGTTTAGGCCTTTATGGCTTTTTTTGTTTAATTTTGACTTGTGTTGCACTTGGATTGTAAATCAGGCGCTATGTGTCTACTATAAATTAAGATTGATTCAATTTTGCTAGTTTCTTTTAAAATAAGGTATAATAACATAGTTAATTATTGTTAATGAGGATAATGTTTAAAAATAAGATTTAACTTATTATACAGTGGTTTAAAAAATTAAAGCATTTACAGAAAAAAGAATGAAATAGGAGTTAATTTTATGAAGATCGGAATTGATAAGATTGGTTTTGCTACGTCGCATTTGTATGTAGATATGGCGGAGTTAGCCATGGCAAGAAATGAAGAACCTAATAAATATTTGATAGGTTTAGGACAACAAAAAATGGCAGTTATACCGCCTTCACAGGATATAGTTACCATGGGATGCACGGCTGCTGAGAAAATATTAACATCAGAAGACAAAAATAAAATCGGATTAGTTGTTTTTGGTACAGAGTCTGGTATTGATAATTCTAAATCTGCTGCGATGTATTTGGTAGATTTATTAGGCTTGCCAGAAAGTTTGAGGGCTTTCGAAATTAAACAGGCTTGTTATGGAGCGACTGCCGGGATCGCGATGGCACGCGGGTATTTGGCTTTGCATCCTGATAAAAAAGTTTTAGTTATTGGTGCTGATATAGCACGATACGGTTTAAAAACGTCTGGTGAAGCAACGCAAGGTGGTGGAGCCATTGCCTTATTGATGTCTAGTGATCCTGCGATTTTAGCTTTGGAGTCAAAAACAGCTTATTATGCAAGAAATGTGATGGATTTTTGGCGTCCATTGGGCCATACTGAAGCTTTGGTAGAAGGTAAATATTCAGCAAAAATTTATTTAGATTTTTTCAAACGAGTTTATTTAAATTATTTGCAACAAACTAATTTATCCTTAGGCGATTTCAGTGCTTTTATCTTTCATCTACCTTATACAAAAATGGGACTAAAAGCATTAAGAACCATCATTTCTGATACAGAGCCAGAAATTGCTGATAACTTGAAAGAACAGTTTGAGGCTTCGCGTGAGTATAACCGAAATGTAGGTAATCTTTATACAGGATCACTTTATTTAAG
>DATGVB010000165.1:0-2243 GCA_035300805.1 Tetragenococcus sp.
AATTACGAATGCGGTGAACTTATATTTTTTATCTTGTCTAAGGACGCAGAAATTTATGTGAATCATGATGACCGACTTTTCCATGCTTATAAGACGATTCTAAGCACTTTAAAATTAATAAATAAATGGTTTACCCATTTAAAAGCACTGAAAAGCAGATAAAAAATAAGTCCCGTCGCGTTCTCATAACGGCGGGACTTTTACAAATAGAATTAGCCTTGCCATGATAGAAGACAAGCGCCATGAAATGAAACATTTAGTATTTTGTATTTTATCGCAGCGAAATTTCTATTTATAAAGAAAACGTATTTTTACTTTTAGACTTTCTTAACGTACTTGCGATTTGCTGTCAGCAGATAGCCTGATTGAGTGACTAGACGAGGTAACCCATCTTTGCGTTTTTTGATCGCGCTAATATTAAAATATGTTCCTTTTGGATACGAGCCGCCAACTTTGCCTTTTTTGAAATCAACGTCGTTTTTACCGTATAAACCATCCGCTTTTAACAGTTTGACTTTCTTAGGGTTGCTGGTGTAGTAATCTTTCGAGAAGTTTTTAGCTTTTGCTGATGCTTTTTTAGCTTGTACCATTACAATATCATTTGGATGTGCCCAACCCCAATTTTCAATTAGATACTTTTTGCTTCCTGGCCCAATTTTTTTAATGACACCAGTTTTACCTTTTTTGGCAGTTGATTTACCTTTACCATAAGAATCTTTATAAAGAGCAATCACGACTTTTACCTTGTCTCCAACTTTACCATTTTTAACTGGCTTAGAATTAGACGACTTAGATGGCGTGGAAGTTTTAGACCCACTAGCTTTCTTAATCTGTTGTACAAAGTAATTTTGTACCGCACTATTGCTAGGCCCATGAAAGGCTACACTACGATGTGGACAAGAAGTCGAGCTTAGCATCTTATGAAGTGGAAACGATGACTTAACGATCTTAATTCCATATTTTTTACAGATTTTAGCCGCCAGTTTGAAAGCTTTTAGTTCATTAGCTTTAACTGTTGCAGCATTACCCATAGATTGGCATATTTCAATGCCGATGTACTCCCTATTTCCGTAGCTATTGCCACAATGCCATGCACAATTCATGTAATCTTCGGCGTGATATGTTCCATCAGACGCTACATAATCATGCGCATATCCCACCTCGGGGCTGTGACTAGGTAACCAATTGCGATAAAAAGCCGCATTAGCTGCTTGTGATCCTGCATCATTATGAAGAACAACGCCCCTAGGATTATGTCCACGACGTCCTGCGATTCCTGAATATCTAACTACCATGCTATTCCACCTCCAATAATTTGTGGTTAGGCACAGATACTAGTTGCTCGCCTACCATAAATTTAGTGAAAATATCATTTGATCGTACAACTTTAAATTGTCCGTTTAGAGAAATGAAATCCCCTAATTGAAATCCGTCAAATTCTTTGGCGTTACCGTCTTTATCGATTTCAGTAAAGCCGTTTTGTTCATATTTTTCAGACATGTCAACCTGACCGAATTCAAACGGGTCCAGTTGAATATATTCTCCATTTATATCCACTACATGAAACTTACCAATTACTTCTAATTTCTTACCTTCTGCAAACATTTAAAGCTCCCCTTTCCAAAATAAAAAGAAGACCAAGTTTTCACTCAGTCCTCTTTGTTGTATTTAACACTTGAAACGCCTGTAATTGCGCCAACAAAAACAGTGATCAAGCCGATTGCTGTTGTAATGTTTGTCGCATCATAGTTCATCAAGATGCCAAAGCCGCTGATCAATGTGATCAATGCTGGCGATACAATCAGCAGCAGCCATTTCAGTACATCATATTGCTTATTGCTCAGTTTCATCTAAACACCACCTTTCACTTCTGCAAGTTGTTCTTGCAAAATCTGGTTAGCTTCTCTCAAATTGTCGTTTTCGTCTTGCAACAGCTCAATCTGCATGAGATAGCCTTTTTCCTTTTCTGTAAAGCCGGTATTTAATTTGCCAATCTTATCCGTCAAACTGTCTACCTGTTTTTTCAACAGATCTAATTCTTTTTTAACGTTTGCGTAATCAGTTTTCAGATCATCGTTAGCTTCTTTCTGCGTCTTATAGAGCCTTTCCCATTCATCATTAGTCTTATGTACGCTGTCAGGTTCGCTTTTTTTTTCCTCGATCTTCGCTTCACGCTGCTTGGCGCGAAAGTCATATCGAGTCGCTACGATCCCTAAAACCAGCGTGGCAAAAGAGCTGATGAT
>DATGVB010000166.1:0-6450 GCA_035300805.1 Tetragenococcus sp.
GAAAGCCCAGCCACTGACTCAAGAAAATTGGTTGTCGTGTTTTCAGAATATTGGTTTTTATTCAGAATGCCAAACTGGTGCTATGACTTTAATGAATCCAGCGGGGATGATTCATGATGAAGGGATGACAGGAGCTCTAGAAATCATGAAAAATGGCATGAAAAGTGAGAATCAGGCACAATTTAAAAAAATGTTCAATATGTTTAAAAAAAATAGTGATAAACTGGGGTATATTGCAGTTGTAAGCACTAAAAAGGAGAAATAGATTTGAAGATATATACTGGAGATTCAACTATCAAATTAGCAGAAAATTTAATTGAGACCTCTAATCAAGTAGTAACTCACTTAGTGTTGTCAAAAGGACAAGCGGTACCGCAACATCATGCAAAATATACTGTTATTGTAGTTCCCATTAAAGGGAAAATTGTTTTTTCAGATGAAAATAAATCTGAAACGATTTATCCTGGGAAAATTGTGCAAATGATACCAGACGAATTACACGATTTAAAGGCTTTGGAAGACAGTGAATTGATGGTCGTGAAATCGACCTTAGCTTAAAAACGAATAGGAAAATTATTATGAAAAAAATGATGGATCAATTTAGAAAGCCTGAAGGAACTCTGGGGAAAATGACGCTTAGAGGGATGAATAAAGGGCATCAGCCACTCACTGAATGGGCTTTTGAACAGCTGCAAGTATCCGCAACAACAATGATACTTGATGTAGGTTGCGGTGGTGGTGCGGTTTTGGCTCGCTTGTTGACTGATTTTCCTAAGAGTGAGGTTTACGGAGTTGACTATTCTGCAGCAAGTGTTTCTGTCAGTAAAAAAGTAAATGCAGCCCAGCTTGATAAAAGATGCTTTATCAGACAAGCTGATGTATGTAAGCTGCCTTTTTCAGACCAGATTTTTGATCTAGTCACAGCTTTTGAGACCATTTATTTTTGGTCTGATTTAGAGCAGGCTTTTTGTGAAATTAATCGTGTTTTGAAAAAAGGCGGTCATTTTTTTATTTGTTGTGAATCAGATGGCAGCAATGGAGAAACATGGGATAAAAAAATCGCAGGTATGCGCTATTACTCTAGTGATGAATTAGTACAAAAATTAACTGCAAATGGTTTTACAGAAATTAAACAGTATAAAAATGATCAGGGCTGGCTTTGTCTGATAGGCAGCAAGTGCTGAAATAATTAGAAACAGATAGAATCGCTTTTCAGAAGAAAGTTTGAAAAGCGTTCTTTTTTTGCTGGCCAAAAAATGAAATTTTTATGAAAATCAGAACATCATTATTGACATTTGTTTTGCTTAAGATTAATATTGAATATCGTTAATTACTAATGGTATTAGCTAATAAAAAAGGAGGCAGAGTTATGACTTTTGCTGAGAATGCAGAAATAAGGTTTACGCAGATCATTTCCGAGAATCGGAATAATATGTTTCATAATTTGGATCGCAGTCATAAAGGTGAGCCCATGGTTATCAAATATCTTTGGCACTTAAATAAATCAGTAAGTCCCAAAGAAATTGCGGATAGTCTGCAGTTATCATCGGCTCGGATCGCAGCTATTTTGGGAAATCTAGAAAAGAAAGATGAAATCATACGTAATATTTCTCCACAAGATCGTAGAAAGATTGAGGTAAGTTTAACTGCTAAAGGGAAAAAACAAGCACAAATGAATTTTCAGCACATAAGGCAAAAAATAATTGCAGTTTTCAATCAGATGGGCGAAACAGAAACGGATCAGTTTGTCTGTTCGATCGAAGCATTTTTATTAGCTGCAAATAAAGTAGAAAAAGAAGAAGGCAGGGGTCATTTTTGAAACTTTTTAAGTATATTAGCAAGTATTGGTATGCAGTGATTGCGGTATTTTTATTGCTTATCTTGCAGGCAAATAGCGATCTGAGCTTACCCAGCTTAACTTCAGACATTGTCGATGTGGGCATCCAGCAAGGAGGAATGGAATACTCAACTCCTGAAAAAATACGCAAGACAACCTTACAGGCAGTTGAGATGTTCATGACGAAAGAACAAAAGAAAACAGTAGAGGAAAATTATCAGGCAAGTACTCAAAAGGTGAAAGGCAAAGAAGTTGAGATTTATCAGTTAGATCTAGAAAAAGGGATGACAAAAGCAAAACTATCCCAGACTTTTGATTTACCTATGATGATGCTAGCTTCTAGTCAGGCAAAAGACGCTGAGACTGGAGCAGAAACGAAAGATATTTTAAATGATTACCAGGCGCTGGCAGCGGATGGTAAAAAAGCTCAGCAATTAGGCACAGCAGCTAAAGATTTGGGTGAAAAGGCCAAAGCGGCAGGAAACAAGGCACAAACAGCAACTGAAAGCGGTGATTTAAAAACCGCCCAAGAGCAGGCTGAAAAAGCTCAAGAATTGGGTGAACAAGCCCAAGAAAAAGGCAGTCAGGCTAAAAAATTGGCAACGACAATAAAGACAACTAAAGATGCCCTGCCGGCAAAAGTCAAAGCAGCACAAAAAGAAACTCAGGAAAGTTTGGGTGATTTGGGCGAAAATTCCATGCGGACGGTTGGAATTCGACTGACTTTAGCAGAATATGATGCTCTGAATATGGATACTAAAAAAATTCAGACGGACTATATGCTTAAAACAGGAACGAAGATGTTACTTTTAACATTGATTTCAGCGATAGCGGCGATCCTTGTCGGTTTAATTGCCTCCTTGGTAGCAGCAGCTACCGGTCGTGATTTAAGAGTAGCTCAATACGAACAAACTTTACAATTTTCAAATACCGAAATGGAGAAATTCTCGCCGGCTTCTTTGATCACGCGCAATACTAATGATATTCAGCAGATTCAAATGGGGATCGTCATGATTATGCGTTTAGTTCTTTACGCTCCTATTTTAGGAATTGGCGGGATCTATAAAGTTTATCGTACCGGCACTGGCATGGGCTGGATCGTCGGGGTCGCAGTGGTAGCGGTCATTTCACTGGTACTGATTTTACTTTTAATTACTATGCCTAAATTTAAGTCTTTGCAAAAATTAGTGGATAAAATTAACTTAGTCTCACGCGAAATTTTGACTGGATTGCCAGTTATCAGGGCATTTTCCCGGGAAAGATATGAAGAAAAACGTTTTGATAAAGCCAATACAAACTTAATGAAGACTCAGTTATTTGTGAATCGGTCTATGTCGACCATGATGCCCTTTATGATGTTTATGATGAATGCTATCGCCGTATTTATCGTGTGGATCGGTGGACATAATATGGATAACGGACAATTACAAGTGGGTGATATGATGGCCTTTATTACCTATACGATGCAGATCATTATGGCTTTCATGATGTTGTCGATGGTTTCGATTATTTTACCACGCGCCAATGTTGCAGCGAATCGGGTCGATGAGGTGATTGCAACACAGCCTTCGATCACATCCAGCCAACAAACAGATGATGACCATGAATTTAAAGGCGAAGTCAAGTTTCAGGGAGTACGTTTTCGCTATAGTGACGCCGATCAGGATGTTTTACATCATATCAGCTTTACGGCAAAACCAGGTGAGACCACAGCGATAATTGGTTCCACTGGATCAGGTAAATCGACCGTGGTGAATTTAATTCCCCGTTTGTTTGACGTTACTGAAGGGATGATCATGATAGACGGAGTCAATATTCAACAATTATCTTTGCATAAATTACGTGAATTAATTGGCTTTGTTCCGCAAAAAGGTATTTTATTTTCAGGTGATATTGAATCAAATATTAAATTTGGAGATTTGGAAATTTCAGATGAACAAATGAAAAAGGCGGCTCAAATTGCTCAGGCAGATGACTTCATCGAAAGTAACGATAAAGGATTCTCGCGTGAGATTTCTCAAGGCGGCACCAATGTTTCTGGTGGACAAAAACAACGGTTAGCGATTGCTCGTGCACTGGCCAAAGATCCTAAAATCCTGATTTTTGATGACTCCTTATCAGCACTGGATAATAAAACTGATGCTGCGTTAAGAAGTGCCTTAGATCAAAAAGTAACAGCTGCCACGAAAATTATTGTGGCCCAGAAAATTTCGACTGTACTTCATGCCGATAACATTGTTGTCTTAAATGAAGGACGGGTTGTTGCTCAAGGGACACATAAAGAATTATTAGTCAGTTCTGAAGTTTACCAGGAAATTGCTAAATCACAGTTGAGCAGTGATGAACTTGGAATTGAAGAAACTGAGTAGAAAGGAGCAGTAAAATGCCAGAAAGAAAACAAGCAAGTCCGCATCGTGGAGCAGGCGGTATGCGCGGCGGCGAAAAAGCGAAAGATTTTAAAGGTACTATAAAAAAATTGATTTCTTATATGGGAAGTTACAAGATCCCAGTTGTTTTTGTTATGATTTTTGCAGCTGCTTCGACTGTTTTTAATATTTGGGGACCAAAAATCTTATCGAAAGCCATTACTGAATTATTTAATGGCTTACTGAAGAAATATCAGGGAACTGGCGGAATTGATTTCGATAAAGTCAGTAAAATTTTACTGTTTATGCTAGGTATTTATTTAGTGGCAGCTTTATTTGGCATTCTCCAAGGATGGATCATGTCAACGGTCACCCAAAAAATTACTTATCGGATGCGTAAAGAAATTTCTGAAAAAATCAATCGGATGCCGATGAATTATTTTGAAAGTCGTACGACTGGAGAAGTCCTTTCACGGATCACCAATGATGTGGACACTCTAGGTCAATCGTTGAATCAGTCGATCACTCAACTGATCACCTCCACCTTTACGGTAGTCGGAGTAATCATCATGATGCTGTCGATTTCAGTTAAGATGACAGCTATTGCAATTTTATTGATCCCGATTTCTTTATTGCTGATTTTATTTGTGGTGAAATTCTCGCAAAAACATTTTATGACGCAACAAAAATATCTGGGGATCATCAATGGTCAGGTCGAAGAAACCATCGGTGGTTACAATGTTGTTCAATTATTCAATAATGAAAAAAAATCACTGGAAGAATTTAAGGAAAATAATGACATCTTGTTCAAATCTGCCTGGAAATCGCAATTTTTATCAGGCCTGATGCAGCCGATTATGAACTTTGTCGGTAATCTGGGTTATGTAGCCGTTGCGATCATTGGTGGCGTGATGGCATATAATGGGACGATCACTGTGGGTGATATTCAAGCCTTCATTCAATATGTGCGTAATTTGACCCAGCCAATTTCTCAATTAGCTCAAGTATCCAATATGTTACAATCAATGGCTGCTGCAGCTGAACGGGTCTTTGAATTTTTGAATGAAGAGGAAGAAATTCAAACCGTTACAAATCCAGTCAAAATAAATAAAGCAGCCGGCAAAGTCGATTTCGATCATGTGCGCTTTGGTTATACACCGGATAAAACGATTATTCATGATTTCAGTAATCATGTAGAACCAGGCCAGACAGTTGCTATCGTAGGTCCCACAGGTGCTGGTAAAACAACGATGGTGAAGCTTCTGATGCGTTTTTATGATGTGGATTCAGGAGCCATCAAAATTGATGGATATAATGTAAAAGATTTTAATCGAGCTGATCTACGGCAAAATTTAGGAATGGTCTTACAAGATGCTTGGTTATTTAATGGTACGATCATGGATAATTTACGCTATGGGAAATTAGATGCAACGGATGAAGAAGTCTATGCTGCAGCTAAAGCGGCCCATGTCGATCATTTTATTGAAACCTTGCCGGGGGGTTATGATATGGTGCTAAATGAAGACACGTCTAATATCTCTCAAGGACAAAAACAATTGTTGACGATTGCTCGTGCGATATTAGCCGATAAATCAATTCTGATTTTGGATGAAGCTACCTCTTCTGTCGATACTAGGACTGAAATCTTGATTCAAAAAGCGATGGATAATTTGATGAAAGGCCGAACTTCTTTTGTCATCGCTCACCGGCTTTCGACGATCCGTAATGCCGATAAGATCCTTTATATGCAAGACGGAGATATTAAAGAACAAGGGACCCATGATGAATTGATGACCCAAGGTGGCTATTACGCTGCTCTTTATAATTCACAATTCGAAGAAGCCGCAGGACAACCTGCTTGATTTTTAGCAAAAAACAGCAAGACTTGGAGAAAATTCTGAGACTTGCTGTTTTTTTGTATTTGTATCCCCGATACGATAAAGACGGGGGATACCCGTAATCTAGCTTGCTGCAGCTAGTTCTTATTTAACTGAATATTTTTTTGTTGTCCAGAAAATATTTATTATTGCTAATATGCATGTTATACTACTAGAAGATAATGAATTAATTTTCAAGGAGGAGAAATA
The DNA here is from genome assembly GCA_035300805.1 of Tetragenococcus sp. Taxonomy (GTDB): domain Bacteria; phylum Bacillota; class Bacilli; order Lactobacillales; family Enterococcaceae; genus Tetragenococcus. Next base: position 6,291 of record DATGVB010000166.1, read on the forward strand.
TGTTAGCTCAAGTAGATGTAAAAAAAATTCGTGAAGTAGCAGAAGCTAATTATCGTGATGGCGGCATGTATTGTTCAGAAGGGATCGTCTCAGCTTTTAGAGATAATTTATTAGATGATATGCCAGAAGAGTTAATTGCGGCAGCTTCAGGTTTTCCTTT
>DATGVB010000167.1:0-9681 GCA_035300805.1 Tetragenococcus sp.
ATTAGCTGCCGATTTTGAATTGGAGGCTCAGAATAAAGGAATTTCGATTGAAACAATCTCTCAAGCTGACCAACTATTGATGGAAGGCGACACTGAAAAGCTCGTTCGTGTTTTCAACAACTTACTTACCAATGCGTTTAAGTATGGTAAAGGGGCGGATCAAATTATTATTCAGCTAGAAAAAATAGGAACTGAAGCAGTGATTACAGTGAAAAACAACGGGAAAATGATTCCTAAACAGTCACTTGACTCTCTTTTTGACCGTTTCTATCGTGTCGAAGAATCACGCTCGCAAGCAACTGGCGGAACTGGGCTAGGTCTTGCAATTGCTCAAAGCATCGTTGCTTTACATGGGGGTTACATCTACGCCAAATCAAATCATGATTGGACTGCCTTCATTATTCATCTACCTTTGACTAGTAACACGCCTATTAACAGTTGACGAAATACTTTTTTTCGTCTATGCTAAAGATAATTCATATCAATAAACAAAAAATCTAGTACACAGAAGGCTATTTTAAAAGAGAGCTGATGGTTGGTGTAAATCAGTATTAACTTCTGTGGAATCCAGTTTTTATCATGTATCTTTTGAAGAAAAAGATCCGTCACTCTTCGGTTATAAGAGACAAGTGCGGCTACAATAGTCGAACTTGGGTGGTACCGCGAACAACTATTTCGTCCCAAGGCAAATTGCTTTGGAATGAAATAGTTTTTTTATTATAAATTTTAGGAGGAAATTACATGCTAGACATTAAAATGGTTCGTCAAAATTTTGATGAAGTCAATACTAAACTGCAAACACGTGGCGTGTCTGAAGAAACTTTGACCGAGTTTATCGAATTAGATAAAAAAAGACGATCTCTGTTAGTGCAATCTGAAGATATGAAAAAAACGCGTAATCAAGTTTCTGAGCAGATTGCTCAAGTCAAACGTAAAAAAGAAGATGCCAGCCAGCAAATCAAACAGATGCGAGAAGTAGGGAGCAAAATAAAACAAATCGATCAGGAAATTGAAGACATCGATAAAAGAATTGATAATATTGCTACAATGCTGCCAAATCTACCCGCTGATAGCGTTCCTGTTGGCGCAGATGAAGATGATAACGTTGAAGTTCGTAAATGGAATACCCCGACCACTTTTACTTTCGAACCTAAAAATCACTGGGAAATAGCAGAAAATTTAGGAATTTTAGATTTTGAACGTGGCGCTAAAGTATCTGGCAGCCGTTTCGTTTACTACAAAGGTTTAGGAGCTCGTTTAGAACGAGCCTTATATAATTTTATGCTAGACTAGCATGTTTATGAGCAAGGCTATACTGAAGTGATCACTCCCTACGCAGTCAACAGTAAAGCAATGTTTGGTACGGGGCAGTTTCCAAAATTTACCGAAGATGTATTTCAATTAGAAGACAGTGATCTGACTTTGATTCCAACTGCGGAAGTACCCCTGACTAACTATTATAGTAATGAGATCTTAGACAGTGAGCAATTACCCATTTACTTCACTGCTTTAAGTCCTTCTTTTCGTTCAGAAGCAGGTAGTGCCGGCCGCGATACGCGTGGACTGATTCGTTTGCATCAATTTCATAAAGTTGAAATGGTCAAGTTCTCGGATGCAGAACATTCTTATGAAGAACTGGAAAAAATGACGGCTGACGCTGAGGCAATTCTGCAGAAATTAAATCTACCTTATCATGTAGTCGCTTTGTCGACAGGAGATATGGGCTTTTCAGCAGCTAAAACTTATGATTTAGAAGTCTGGATCCCGGGTCAGAATACTTATCGAGAAATCAGCTCATGTTCTAATTGTGAAGATTTCCAGGCACGTCGAGCTATGATCCGCTATCGTGACGAACAAGGAAAAATTCATTATGCTCATACCCTTAACGGTTCAGGTTTGGCAGTAGGACGCACAGTTGCTGCTATTTTAGAAAACTATCAGAATGAAGATGGTAGTGTAACTATACCTGAAGTACTCGTTTCCTATATGGGCGGCGTAACAAAAATAAAATAAAACCAAAAGAGACGAACTTTGTGAACTAGCTCGTCTCTTTTTATTTCATCGTTCAATTGAATAATTTGGTGCCTCTTTAGTGATTTGAACATCATGTGGATGAGATTCTTTCAAACCATTGCCACTCATTTGAATAAATTGTGCTTCATTTCGTAAAGCAGCTAAATCAGAAGCTCCTACATAGCCCATACCTGAGCGAACGCCACCTAGCATTTGGAAAATCAAATCTCCTATTTTGCCTTTATAAGCTACACGTCCCTCAATACCTTCAGGAACTAATTTATTCGCCTCATTCACACCGCCTTGAAAATAACGATCACTTGAACCTTTTTCCATCGCTGCAAGTGATCCCATACCACGATAGACCTTAAAACGCCGACCTTGATACATTTCGTATTCGCCTGGAGATTCTTCAGTTCCGGCCAACATACTCCCCAGCATAACTGCATGACCGCCAGCAGCTAATGCCTTGACAATATCACCAGAATATTTAATACCACCATCAGCAATAATTGTTTTATCATATTGACGAGCAACCGATGCAGCATCGTAAATAGCCGTCAATTGGGGAACACCAACGCCAGCGACAACGCGTGTTGTACAAATTGATCCTGGACCAATTCCAACTTTAACCACATCAATACCAGCATCATACAAGGCTTTGGTTCCTTGAGCAGTAGCAACATTACCTGCAATGAGTGTTGCCTGAGGAAATTTATCTCTGATTTCAGCAACTTTACGCAAGACACCTGCACTATGACCATGGGCTGTATCAATTACAATTGCATCAGCTCCAGCATCCAGTAAGGCTTCTGCTCGTTGGAAAGTATCACTTGTAACCCCTACTGCTGCTGCAGCTAATAACCGTCCATGATCATCTTTAGCTGCATGGGGAAATTCAACGACCTTTTCAATATCTTTGATCGTGATCAGACCACTTAAACGTCCATCCTCATCAACAATTGGTAGTTTTTCTATTTTATGAGCTTGTAAAATCTCTTCTGCATCTTCTAAAGAAGTTCCAACCGGAGCAGTGACTAATCGATCTTTAGTCATGATATCGCCAATGGGAATCGAATAATCACTCACAAAACGCAAATCTCGATTAGTCATAATACCCACTAACTTACGATTTTCCATCGTTTCAACTACTGGGATACCACTAATACGATATCGGCTCATCAACTGCTCTGCTTCTGATACAAGATGTTCAGGAGTCAAGAAGAAGGGATCAATGATAACTCCACTTTCAGAACGTTTTACCTTACGGACCTCGTCTGCTTGTTTTTCAATGGACATATTTTTATGTATCACGCCCAGTCCACCTTGTCTAGCCAAAGCAATTGCCATACCACTTTCAGTAACCGTATCCATGCTGGCACTTAAAATAGGGACATTCAACTGCAGGTTTTCAGCTAATTTCACCTTTAAATCAACATCATTGGGTAATACATGACTCTCTGCAGGAACCAATAATACATCATCAAATGTTAAACCTTTTTTTTCAAACTTGGTTTCCCAGTTAGACATTTTCGACGCCACTCCTTTTTGTTTTTTAATTAAATATATTTTACTGAAAATATCAGATAAATACTATTAAGTCAATATTTATGAATAAAAAATAAGAGTTCAACTATAGAACTCTTATTTTCTCTCATTTTTTGGCATAGATAAACTACCGACAATTTTGTATTTCTTCTTTAGATAATAACGAATTAGCAGGGCGATCCCGCCTATTACGATAAGAATCACTGGATCAAGTATCGGGTTGATAGAAACAGGTAACAAGGAAGACAAGGAAATGACAGCTGTCCATACGAAAAATGAAGCTACTAAAATCAAAATAGACTTCCATAATTTAGGTCGCTGACTCTTATCTGCTCCAGGTCTTTCATATTGATACATATATTTGTACATCAGATAAAAAACCCAGCCTCCTACCATTGACATGACCAACAAAGTAAGAATGCCGTACACCTGCCCATTTTTAGGTGAAAATAAAGCAACTGCACCTAGCATTAAACTGAATACACCTAAAATCAGCAAACTATTATCTAGCCACATCCAGAGAGGTTGCGCATTTTCTTCTTTAGGAGGTTCTGATAAAATAGCTTCTGTCCGTTCAGAAACCGTACCATAAAGTTGACGAGCTGTCTTGCCGCCTTTTTGTTCTTTGACGAGCACTGGCAGCATTTCATGAAAAGCTGTTGTTTTATCTGCTTCGGAAAAATTAGCTGCATCTAAAGCTTTATTTAAATCAAACATATATTGCTGGTTTCTTTTAGTAAGTTGTTTTTCTAATTCGCGGTTTTCTGCCACATATTCACGTAGTTTTTCTGGTTCCATGAACGTTGTTTCCCCTTTCTTGCCTGAGGTATAACAGGCAATTAACAAACACTATTTTAACATACTCTTCAAACCCTTGGGTAGTTATTATTTTAGACGTTGAAACGAAAGAGCATAACATCGCCATCTTGTACTACATAATCTTTACCTTCAGAACGAACTTTACCTGCTTCTTTAGCGACATGCATACTTTCATATTTATCCAAATCTTCAAAAGAAATCGTCTCTGCCCGAATAAAACCTCGTTCAAAGTCAGAATGAATGATCCCGGCTGCTTGTGGTGCTTTAATACCTTTACGGAAAGTCCAGGCTCTTACTTCTGGTTCTCCTGCAGTAAAGTAAGTAGCCAGTCCCAATAGATGATAAGAAGTCCGAATCAATTTATCTAAACCACTTTCATCGATTCCCATATCAGCCAAAAACTCTGCCTTATCTTCATCTTCCAATTCAGCAATTTCCTCTTCGATTTCAGCACAAATTGCGATAACCTCAGCATCTTCAGTAGCTGCAAATTTTCTTACTTCTTGTACATAATGGTTAGCAGTATTATCCACTTCATTTTCTGCAATATTAGCTACGTAAAGGACTGGTTTGGCAGTTAATAAAAATAAGCCTTTGACGATGGGCTGTTCTTCTTCTGTAAAATCAATCGTCCGTACTGATTTTCCTTCTTCTAATATAGGTTTTATCTTTTGCAGGACGGCAAATTCAGCAGCCGCTCCTTTTTCCTTGGCCTTAGCCATTTTTTCTACTCGACTATAGCGTTTATTGACTGATTCCAAATCAGCCAGGATCAATTCTAAATTAATTGTTTCAATATCTCCAATTGGATCAATCCGACCTTCAACATGGGTGATATTATCATCATCAAAACAACGGACGACATGACAGATCGCATCCACTTGTCGGATATGACTTAAAAATTGGTTACCTAAGCCTTCACCCTTACTCGCTCCTTTTACAATACCCGCAATATCAGTAAATTCACAAGTCGCAGGAGTTGTTTTTTTAGGATCAAATAGATCAGTTAAACGATCTAAGCGCCAATCGGGAACATCAACCATACCAATATTGGGATCGATTGTTGCAAAAGGATAGTTAGCTGCTTCTGCACCGGCTTTCGTAATTGCATTAAATAGTGTCGATTTACCTACATTTGGCAAACCAACAATTCCAGCGGTTAATGACATTTATTCTTCACTCTTTCTTCACTAAAATTTTTTTCATTTTTTTATTAAAATCACGACGAGTCATCATCACAATATGACCACAATTTTCACATTTTATTTTAATATCTGCACCCATGCGAATAATTTCCCAGCGGTTGGTTTGACAAGCATGCGGCTTCTTCATTTCTACAATATCACCTAAATCATACATTCAATCACCTTCTTATTCTTCATCAAAATGAATATGTAATATATCAAGAATTCGAGTCAGATCATTTTGAGACAAGTATTCAATTTCTATTTTTCCTTTACCCTTTTTTTCACGGATCTGAACACTCGTGCCAAATTTATCCATCAATCTCTCTTCACTTTCTCGTAGATAGTAAGGTTTTTCTTGTACTACTCGAGGCAACTTTTTAGTCTTTTTCGAGTCATTCATCTCAGCTACTAAACGTTCTAATTGTCGAACTGTTAAATTTTCTTTGATACAGCGATTAGCTAGTTTTAAGATTTTTTCCTTGTCTTTCAAGCCTAGAAGAGTGCGTGCCTGTCCCATAGACAATCGATCATCTTGAACCAGCTCTTTTACCAAATCAGGTAAAGTCAATAAGCGCAAATAATTAGCAATATATGGTCGACTTTTTCCCAATCGTGCGGCTACTTCTGCTTGTGTTAAATCTAAATTTTTCATCAGCATATGATAAGCTTCAGCTTCTTCTAGAGGATTCAAATCTTCCCGTTGCAAGTTTTCCAAAACTGCAACTTGCATCATCAGCTCTTCATTAAAATCACGTATGATAGCGGGGATCATTTCTTTCTGGGCTAATTTTGATGCCCGAAAACGACGTTCACCCGCAATAATCTCATAACCTTTAACCTTTGAGCGTCTTACAATAATTGGTTGAAAAACTCCCGAATGGCCAATCGAATCGGCCAATTCCTGTAAAGACTTTTCATCAAAAGTTTTGCGCGGCTGATAGGGATTAGGGCGCAGTTCATTTAAAGGCAGATCAATCACTTTTTCAGTGGTCACATCCACTTCTTCAATTTCAGCCAGATCTTGAAAAAGAGCATTGATTCCCTTGCCCAAACTCTTATTTTTACGTTTCACGAGCCAACACTTCCTTTGCTAGAGCTTGATATACTTGGGAGCCTTTTGAACGCAGATCATAATCAACAATCGTTAAGCCATGGCTAGGAGCTTCAGACAAGCGAATATTTCTAGGAATAATAGTAGCATAAACTTTTTCTTGAAAATAACGACGAACTTCTTCTACCACTTCAGCGGCTAAATTGGTTCGTGCATCATACATTGTCAATAAAACACCTTCGATTGCTAAAGCTGGATTAAAGTGTTTTTGTACTAAACGAACTGTATTAAGTAACTGACTTAAGCCTTCCAAAGCGTAATACTCACATTGAACTGGAATTAAAATTGCATCGCTAGCCGTAAAAGCGTTGATTGTTAAATGTCCCAAAGAAGGGGGGCAATCAATAAGAACAAAATCATAATGATCTTGCACCTCTTCTAAAGCTGTCTTTAATCGTGATTCACGAGCCATCAGTGAAGTTAATTCAATTTCTGCACCAGCTAATTGCAAAGTAGCTGGAACAATTTCCATATTTTCTCGTGAACTTTCAAGAATCACCTCTTGAATAGAAACTTCATTGACTAACACATCATAAATATCTTCTTTTACATCCGGTTTATGAATGCCAACGCCACTTGTTGCATTGCCTTGAGCATCCATATCAACCAATAATACTTTTTCCCCTAAATAGGCTAAACAAGCTCCTAAGTTAATAGCAGTAGTTGATTTACCTACACCACCTTTTTGATTGGCAACTGAAATAATACGAACCATTATATCCTCCTTTCAAAGAGCCTATACTAATGGCCTTTTATTAGGTATTCCTGCTTTACGCGGATATTTTTTTGGTGTTTCTTTTGTTTTTTTTATTATGATCAGCTGACGCTTTTCATTAAGATAAGGTAAGACAAACTGTTGGTCAGCTAAAAACTTACCCCCTAAAAGGGCAATTGCAGTCTTTGCTTCAATTAGCTCCGTCTGACTTTTTGCTGCTTTTAAGGCATAAAAATAACCACCTTTTTTCACTAAGGGTAGACAAAGTTCGCTTAATACATTTAAGCGCGCAACAGCTCTAGCTGTAACTAAGTCAAATGATGCACGATATAATTTGTTTTGCGCAAAATCTTCCGCTCGATCATGAAATAAATGGACATTTTCTAAGTCCAATTCATCTACCAAGTGTGTTAAAAACTGAATTCTTTTATTGAGTGAATCTACAATAGTAATTTCGATTTCCGGGAAAATAATTTTTAGCGGTATGCTTGGAAAACCAGCACCTGATCCAACATCACACAGGGTGTGAGGAAGCTGCCAGTCTTTTGCAGCTATCACACTAATTGAATCATAGAAATGTTTTAAGTAAACTGCTTTTTTTTCGGTAATAGCTGTCAGATTTATTTTCTGATTCCATTCGATCAGAAGCTCATAATAGCGGTTAAATTGAGCTAATTGTGTAGTAGACAGCCCAATTTGCAGCTCAGCTAGTTTTTGCTGAAACTCTTCTGGTAACATATCCATTTCCTTTCTCTGTGAAACAAATGTTTCACGAACTATTGTTTACTTTAACGCAAAAAATAAACAGTTGCAATCATTTTCTCCTTACTTGATACCAATAATGCTTGTAAAGTGCCGCATAGCGTCCCCGATATTTTAGTTCCCAAGGTTTTTCTTTACCGCAAAAATGCAAGAATACACTATGTTGCATCACCCAGTTCAAGTCCCATTCTCCCATGCTGATCGTTTCATAGGTAGGGTTTTTTCGGACATCATAATTATAAATCTGATCTGGAACTGCCAGGATTTTTTCACCATATAAAGCATTTAAAATATCCTGGTCAGGTAAAAGTAAATTAAATTGATTACTTCTAATGAAAGCAAAGATATCTTCTGCATGAACCTCTTGACGAATTCTAGTAACATTCATCAAAAGAACCCCAGAATTATAGTAACCTGCTGCTTCATAATTTTTTAACCGCACTTGATTGATCCTTTTAGTCACTTGCGTTAGTTGTTTATGGCTGGCTGCTGCATATAGATAATCACTAATATCCATTTGATAAAATGGCAACAGATCATTGATACACAAAATATCTGCATCCAAGTAAAGTACCTTACCAACTGTTTTGGGTAAATACTTATGTGCCATTAAACGGTAGTAAATAGTTTCAGGATAACGTGAAGAAACAGGCGCATGCTCAAAAAGATCATCTTCACCGATTACTAAAGGTACATATTGCATATTTAAATACCGGCAAAAGGCATGCAGATCATCACTAAGCAGTTCTTTCTGCAAGACATAGACAGTGCAGAAAGTCGCTTCACTTATATTTTCTCGAATTGAAAATAAAGTTGTCTTCATTTGATCAACAAAATAATCATCAATCGAAAACAGCAGATTTACCTTCATTAAATTCACCTCCTCCACATTATAATATAGATTACAAAAGGAAAAAAGAGTTTCACGTGAAACAAAACAATTATTGAATGATTATGCTATGAAGGAATTTCTATGTAGTTGCTCGCTTATCATATTACCCACTGCTAAAGATGGATAAACACTAAAAACAGGAAATCTACTTCTAATTGAAGTAAATTTCCTATTTTTATTAAGCCAGTGAGTCCCATGGAGCTAAATCTATTTTTTCTTGGTTAGCAGCCTTTTTACTTGCCTCATCCATAAAATCCTGATGGACAACTACTTCATAAACATAGTTATCAAACCAATCGTCTGACATGACAAAATATCCTTTGTTTCCTAGTTTTTCCCCCCAACTATTTTCCACTTTCCATTTCGTTATCTTACCATCGATAATATCTACTCCTGTAAGCGTCATCGCGTGACTCACATTAGCTTCACGCATGGATAAACGATCCGCCTTACTTAAGTAAAGTTTTGTGTCAAATAGTTCTCCTTTTTTAAAATAGTTTGTAGCTAAAATCCCTTCAGAACGCGACATATCACGCAGTACATCACAGCCAAACCACACCGTCTGACCTGCTTTTAAGGAAGCAACTGCAGCTGTTTTCATAGTTTTTAGACCTACATTGGCTAATTCAATTTT
>DATGVB010000168.1:0-6148 GCA_035300805.1 Tetragenococcus sp.
AGAGCTTCCAATAAGCTCTTTTATTTCACAAATGGGAGAATTTATTATATAATTTTGATAGAAGTTCAAAAAAAATGAACTTCATATTGAAAGGAGTGGATTTAAATGGGCTGGATCTGGTCATTAATCGTTGGTGGTATAATCGGTGCAATCGCTGGTGCCATCACTGGAAAAGGTAATTCAATGGGTATCGTTGCCAATGTTATTGCAGGCTTAGTTGGTTCGTCTGCCGGGCAAGCTTTACTGGGTAGCTGGGGTCCTTCTTTAGCAGGGATGGCTTTAATTCCTTCAATTGTTGGGGCAGTCATTCTAGTAGCTGTTGTCACATTCTTTGTAAACAAAGCTTAAACAGATGGTAGATACGAATACCATGAATCATTCTGAATAAATAATAGCCGTTGCTGTACATACAGTAGCGGCTATTTTATTGTGTCATTTAATCCTGATTTAGAATACAAAATATTTAAAATAATGTGCGTAGTTTTATTGTAACTCCGTTGATTATTAGAATAATGTACGTTGTTTTACTATAACTCCGTTGATTGTTAACATAATGTACGTTGTTTTTTCCAAACTACGCACATTATTCCAATCTGTCGAGGAAAAAGCCATAATTATTTAAAAAGTAGGAGAATATCCTTTTTAACAACTGCACTTTTTGCCGGTAACCAGCTAAAAATTGTGCTAACAGCAGAAATTCCGATCATTAAACCGTTCATAGTCAAAAAACAGTTTATATTGAATCGCTTATTGGTCATCCCTACGATTGATTAATGAAATTTTATCCAGTAAATTAAATAGATAGACCACTTGGAGAGGGTGAAATCAGCTATGTTTCTACCAGAAAGAAAGCACTTTTTACAAAGAGACATCATTGATTTGCTAGAAAATGAGTCTGATTTTATCACCATGCAGGAAATTGCAGACCGCTTGAAATATCCCAGTTTGCATGCAGTAAAAAGAAGTTGTCATATAATGCGTGAATTCATTCAGAAACTGTACGCACCTGATAAACTTGAGATGATAATCAGTACTCACAGTGGTGTCCGGATAAAAAGACAGAATACGAATTTGCGCAAATTAACAGAATCTATCAATCATGAAGTGATCGCCTATCATCTGATCCTGCAGCTACTGAAAAAAAGAACCCTCTCTGTTAATGATTATTGTGAAAAAAACTATATTTCCAAATCGACACTATTGCGGCAGGCCAAAAGGGCGAACCAGTTTATTCATGAATATGGTGCTAAAAAAAAATGCTGAAGATCATCATTATAAAATTAGTGTTACTGCTGCTGAATCTTTAAAGATTTTAGGCGAAGAATCAACCATTCGTATTCTTCACTATTTTATCTTAAAATCTAGCTTTGATTCTCTAGAGCGCTTAAATGCCTGGCAACAAATACTCAAATTGACCGAAAAAATTTTTGCTTATCTGAAGATCTCTGTTATAAAAACACAGGTTCGTCAGATTATTTTTTGAACTTATGCTTGTCAGACAGCTACCGAACAAGGTTTTCACATAAGAGAAGATGATACTTTTTCAGGCTGTATTACATACTATAATTTTACGGCTAAACCGGACTTTTTAGCGGACTGGCAAGAAAACGACTGGAAATTATTTTTACTTTTCTTATATTCTTTGGAAGCTCTACAAGATGACCAGGTAATTTGTCTAGACGATAAAAGCTTATTTCAAAACACTATCGACCAATGGTTTGAAAGTTTTCAGTCTTTCTTCTTTACAATGGACCAAAAAACCAAAAAACAGCTCGAAAGTCATATGCAGCAACAATTACAGTATTGTTTACTGACTTCTTTTGATGTGAAAGTAGGCAATCTGATCGAAACCCCAAGAGAAAACTTTATTAAAGATGCTTATCCGAATTATTATCAAAACTTTCAGATTTTTTGGGAAAACTTTAGTAAAAAACTTAGTGAAGATGACCAGAGAGCGCTCACTTGTTTTTATGCTCCCAGTCTTTATAACTGTGTTTCATTGTCCGGTTTAGCTTATTTTACACCGACAATTTCGTTTTGTCTGATTACTGAAACCACACGATCCCATGAAGTTTTTATGGCAGAAATCATCCGCACTTTTTGTGCTCGGTTTAAGATGAGTTTTGTTGCTGATTATCACGAAGCAGACTTGATCGTAGCAACTATTGCTTTTAGCGATCCTTTAGCTGATGGGCAGGAGTTACTCACCATCAGAACTTCACTGCCGAATAATGATTTAAACTTGATCTATAAAATCGTTCAAAGACTGACTTCACAAAAGCGCAAATCGGAAATATAAAATAGTGGCAAACCACGATAAAAACGCCTTTTCTCTTTTTATTAGAGAAAAGGCGTTTTGTTTATCAGGAATTTTTCAAAACTTTTAATGGGTCGAGCAGACTGCTTTGGGCTAGTGAAACGGAACGATTCACTTCAAAGTGCAAGTGCGGTCCGGTACTGTTTCCTGTACTTCCTACGTAAGCAACTGTTTGACCTTGTCTTACTTTTTGTCTGACTTTTACATTTAAACGACTGGCATGAGCATACAAAGTTGTTAAACCATCATTATGTCTGATGACTACATAATTTCCCCAAGATGGATGGTATTCTGATTTAATGACTACCCCTTCTTTGGCTGCTTTGATCGGTGTTCCTTGAGAAACTGCGAAATCAATTCCCCGGTGAAAAGCTCCCCAGCGTTTGCCGTAACCTGAGGAAATAATATAATGACTGACTGGTTTTTGATAGTTGCCAGAACTTTTTGCTGTTGCTTTATCGTATTCAGTTAAGTCATAAGCTTTAATGATGGCATTTAATTTTTTGTCGTAGTTAATATCAGTGGCATAGCGACCCGTTAGAAAATGAGTAGCTTCCTTGTAATTCTTCGTTTCTTTTTTCCAGGCACCACGATAATAGTTTTTATTGTTTGGCAGGCCTTCCGTTAGTAATTCGGCATAATCTTCAAGACTTTCTTTGTAGCCTGGATACTTTCTAAAGTTGGCACTAATGCTATAAAGTGCGCCACCGCCATTATCTTCCTGGGTATTAAGCGAAACTGAACTCCCCTGAAAGCTGCCCTTGATACCAAATAAGTTGTAATAAGGCGGGCGTGCCAAAGTACTTTGACCACTCCCTGATTCCAGGATAGCCTGCGCAATCATGACCGACGCATAAAGATTATTTTTCTTGCCTATTTCTCTAGCTTCTTCACCAATCTGATCTACAAATTCCCAGGTATCTTTGGCTGGTTCGATAGTAATAGATGAAGTGTCGGCTGAGCCTTCTATCGTCATTTCAGGAAGTTTTTTATTGCCGTTTGTGGCAGGCTTAGGTACAGTTACTTTTTTATTTGCTGCTGGTTTATTGCTTGACTTAGGCGCTTTCTTTCCTTGGTTAACTGAAGGCTTGGCTGGTTTTGTTGGTTTTGTTGGTTTTGTTGGTTCTGCTGGATCTGTTGGTTCTGCTGGTTCTGCTGGTTCTGCTGGTTCTGGGTTTTCTGGTTTCTCTGGTTCTGTTGGCTCTGCTGGTTCTGGTTCGTCTGACTCTTCAGGTTTTTCTGGCTCTGCCGGTTCTGCCGGTTCTTCCGTGTCAGTTGAAGTTGACTGTTCTTCACTTGAAGAGTCGTCGGTTGCTTCTGTAGTAGAAGCTGTTGTTTGCTCGGTTTCCTCATCATTTATCTTTTCAGCTACAGTAAGTTCGCTATCTGTACTTGGATCGATCACATCTGCAACTAAAGCTACCGGTGAGCTGGCCAGTATCTGACTGCAGATAAGTAAGACTACCCATCTTTTTTTCCTGATTTTCACGATCCTCCCCCTCTCCATTTTTAGTCTTCACTTTATTGTATGTTTTTCTCAAAAGATTTTAAACATCAATATTGGATACTCTGTACGTTGAATTTAGAATATTATTTGAGCATTAACATATTATCATCAATGATAACGGCTAAGTCAGCCAGTACTTGTGCACCGTACTTTTCATCATAACCATTCGTCATGATCGTCATAATGTAGGGATTTTTCTGATCTTCAATTAAGGCAACGTCATTACTGACAGTATACATGGGCATCCAGCCGGTCTTATGAGCAACATCCACTCCTGGCAGACCTACTGCTACTCCATTGTCAAAAACTGTCTGTTGCATCCACTGATAGAGCAAATTGGTATTCGAACTGTTTTTTCTGTTTTTATATACCTGATCCATTGATTCAGTCAAAATTTTAGCCGTAGAAAAAACGCGATTATCTGGTGAATTTTCATCAAGCTCAGCTAAATATTGAATAAAATTCGGTTCACCCACCAAATCCAGCAACATTAAATAGGCCACATTATCACTATAGCGAATCGATAATTCGGCTAATTCTTTAATTGTATAGCTACTGCCGATCGGAGCAAACTGAATGATCCCTGTTCCATCGATCTTAAATTGTTTTGTATAAGTTAAAGAACTGTCTAAGTCGATCTCTCCCTTGTCTGCCAGTTCCATTACATAGCTGATACACGGGAGTTTGATCGAACTTGCCGTACGTTTTATTTCATCCCCATAAAAGTTATAAGTAAATTTATCATCGGTCGTTTTTAAATAAACGCTGATATCACCACCATTTTTTGCCATAAATTCAGTCAGTTCCTGATCCATTTTAGTTTTAAACTGAGACTGATCGAGTTTCTTTTTACGCTTTTTTTCTCTATTTTTTATGTAGGTGCTTCTCGGAGCAAGAACTTGCTTTTTAATAAAACCCTTTTTGGGATCAGCGATGATTTCTACCCATTCATCATTTTCAGGCACCGTTTTGACTGAAACAACGCTCCCTTTGGGTAAGATATCTTCACTTTTCTGCCCATCCTCAAGTGTTTTAATCGGATAGACGGCTTTTTTAACTACTTGTTTTTCGTCTGTGATCTGTTTTACTTCAGTTTTTTCTTTTTTTAAGGAGGTATCACTTCTAATTGAATTTTCTCTATACGAAACAGCGAAAAACCCCACCAGAAGAAACAGACAGAATAATAGAATTTTTTTCTTTGGCATTAATTTTCCCCTCTTAGCAGCAGTACTACAATAATTACATTTCTTATATTAATTGCTTATTAGTCTATCCTACTCTATCAGAAAAGTACATACTTCATATTAGAATTCCTTTTTATTTTTTCATTTCGACGAATAATTTACCCAAAATTGCAAAAAGTGGGGTTGTTTTTAAAATAATGTGCGTACTTTTACTAAAACTACGTTCATTTCTGTAATAATGTACGTAGTTTGATAAAACAACGTACATTATCCTTCTTTCAGACAAAAAAATAGGCTCGCATGATGCTGCGAGCCGTATTTTTATTCTTCGGACTGATTGGGATAAGGGTCAACCGGATCGTCAACTTTTTCAACTAAAACTTTACGAGGTTTGCTACCTTCTGAAGGGCCGACGATCTGGTTGGCTTCGAGTTCATCCACCAGTCGAGCTGCCCGGTTATAGCCAATACGAAAGCGTCTTTGCAGTAAAGAGACACTAGCAGTCTGCATATCGATCACGAGATCTTTGGCCTGATCATAAAGCTCATCTTCTGATTCTTCTTTATGATTTTTCTCTACTTCTTCATCAGTGACCATCATTTTTTCTTCGTAATTAGCCCCTTGCTGGTCGGTAATAAATTTCACTACTTCTTCGACATCATGATCGGAAATAAAAGCACCCTGTACGCGAATGCCTTTATTGGCACCCATTGGCAAGAAGAGCATATCGCCGCGGCCCAGCAGCTTTTCAGCCCCGCTGCCGTCGATGATCGTCCGGGAATCGGTCCCGCTGGATACGGCAAAGGCGATCCGCGAAGGGACGTTGGCTTTAATGATCCCGGTAATAACGTCCACGCTTGGGCGCTGAGTGGCTAAGATCATGTGGATACCGGCTGCCCGGGCCATCTGTGCCAGGCGGATGATCGCATCTTCGACTTCATTACTGGCTACCATCATCAAATCAGCTAACTCGTCGACGATCACTACAATAAAAGGCATGGTCGGATATTGTTGTTCACTATACTGGTTTTGAGCCTTGATCATTTCGTTGTAGCCGGTGATGTTGCGCACTCCGCCTGCAGCAAATTTCTCATAACGTTCTTCCATTTCCTTAACAACTTTTTGCAGAGCCTGCGCCGC
>DATGVB010000169.1:0-8264 GCA_035300805.1 Tetragenococcus sp.
AGAAGTGATCGAACGCTGGAAAAAAGAAGAATCACGTGCTTGGGATGATCTATATGTATATGGCACGAAAATTGGCAGTATGATGGCGCATCTTGTGAATGCCGATCCCAAGGAAGTGATTGTAGCTGGCAGTACTACTTCTGATATTCACTCTACATTAGCAACTTTCTACCAGCCTACAAAAGAGCGCTATAAAATTTTAGTAGATGATTTGAATTTTCCAACGGATCGTTACGCGATTGATAGTATGGTACGTTTAAAAGGTTATAAAGTTGAAGATGCGATTAAAGTTGTTCCGAGTCCAGATGGAAAATTTATTGATGAAGATGCAGTCATTGATGCAATGACTGACGATGTAGCAGTCGTATTATTGCCAACAGTGTTATACCGCAGTGCCCAGATTTTAAATATGAAGCGTCTTACTGAAGCGGCTCATAAACGAGGTATTTATATTGGCTTTGATTTATGTCATGCAATTGGTGCGATTGAAGTTGATTTTCAAGATATTCAACCAGATTTTGCGGTCTGGTGTACTTATAAGTATTTAAATGGTGGTTATGGTGCAGTAGCAGGTATGTATATCAATCACAAGCATTTTGCTAAAGGCCCTGGACTGGCAGGCTGGTTTGGCAACCGTAATGATACTCAGTTTAAGTTAAAACAAGAATTTGAAGCCCAAGCAGATGCTTCTGGCTGGCAAATTGGAACCCCGTCTATTTTTTCAATGGCACCTTTAGAAGGCACTTTGGAAATTTTTGAAGAAATAGGCATGAAAAAAATTCGTGAGGTTTCATTGGACAAGACAGCTTATCTAATGTATTTGATTGATGAAAAGCTGCGTAAATATGGTTATTCATATGGTAATAAAACCGAGGATAGCGTACGGGGTGGCCATGTTTGTGTACAACATGAAGAAGCTTATCGGATTGCAGCAGCTTTACGTGATCATGGAGTGGTTCCTGATTTTAGAGAGCCCAATGTAATTCGTTTAGCACCAATTGCCTTATATACTTCCTATGAAGAAATTTATCAGGTAGTGGAAAAACTAGAAAAAATTGTAAAAGAAAAAAATATGAAAATTACAGCAATGAGCGTTCAGCGGTTGTATAATGTAAAAATAAAACCAGCAGATGGTAAATATAGTATCTGCTGGTTTTATGTTGCTTGACCTTAGGAGAAGAGTCACAAGATATTATAAAAGATTTTAGTCATGCTTTAGATATCTCCAGAGTATCTTTTGCATCTAAGTATCTATTTGAAAAAATGCTTGGAGCAAAAATAGGCGCCGCTACGATTTATAGTGCGTTATTAGACCATGAAAATAAAATCCAAATTGTAATTGATAAGGCTGTTGTAGCTGATGAATTTTATGTCTGTAGTGATGGCACGACAACTTGTTATATGAAAGTAAAAACTAGTGATATAGTAGATAAATTTTTGCCTTATACACAGCATCAAGCGATTATTGCTGAAGTGTAGGGAAAATAAACAAGCTGTTAATAGAATCTAACAGCTTGTTTATTTTTGTGATCTTTTTATGCATTGTCTACTATTTTTTATTTAACTAATTCTGCCAATTCTTTAGTAGCCGTCACGCCATTATCTTTCATCACGGTCTTTTCAGAAATGATGAATGATCCGCCAACAGCTGCGATATTGGGATTTTCAATGAATTCTTTGTAGTTGTCTTTGTTTACTCCGCCAGTTGGCACAAATTTCATTTCTGGGAATGGACCACTTAAGGATTTAATTGCCTTAAGTCCGCCATAAACATTAGCCGGGAAGAACTTAACTACATCTAAACCGAATGATTTTGCCTGCATGATTTCTGTCGGTGTGACAGCTCCAGGAACGATTGGAATGTGATTATCAAGGCAGTATTGTACAACTTCATCGTCGAAACCGGGGGATACGATAAATTGAGCCCCATTTTTGACTGCATCTTTCGCGGTTGCCAAGTTTTTGACTGTTCCCGCTCCAACGATCAAATCGGAGTATTGGGAAAACTTGTGTATGGCTTCTCCGGCTACATCACTACGATAAGTCACCTCAATAAAGTGCAAACCATTTTTAACTAATACATCCTTGGCAGCTTCTACGTAATCCAAGTTAGTAGCTGTATATAAAGGTAATAGTTCTTCAGCTGCTAGCTTTTGAAAAAAATCTGACATTTCCATTCTTTCTTCCTCCTTGAAAATTATAATATATAGTCACTATCCGTTTTACTGACAGATAAGGCTCTGCGAATGTCATCCATCGATTGATAACTCGATTTAGGATCATGGTACATGATATTGATATAGATAGTATCCATCAGTGTTAGATAGAGGATACGCGAAGAAAGTGACTCCGAACGAAATTTTGATTCTTCCGTATAAGTAATAATTGTCTCATCAGCAAGTTTGATTAATTCTGAAGTGGGGTTTCCACTCATTACGATCAACTTTGCAGGTGATTCGGCAATTCTGCGAGCCAGCTTGATTGTTTCTATACTCTGTCCAGAATGTGAAAAAATAAAAACAATATCTTTTTCGGTGAATTTAGTCGCATACATCAATTGCATATGATAATCAAAAATGTAATCACAATGAAAAGGTGTTCGAATAAATTTCTGATAGCTATCAAATGCTACCACAGAAGAGCCGCCAGTTCCAAAGAAATGAATGGTATCACTGGAATAAATCAATGCCAGGATATGATTTAATTTTTCTTCATTTAAAGATTGTCGTAAAGTGCTCAAAGATTGAATATTTGTACTGACGACTTTATTGGCAATCTCAAATGCGGTATCGGATGCTTTGATGTCTGTATAGGCAATCAGTGAAGGATCAATATCAGCAGAATTAGATTGTTTGGCTATAGAAATTTTAAAATCTTGAAAACCTGCAAAACCCAGCTTTTTTACTATTTTAAAAATAGTTGCTTGTGAGACAGAGCTTTCTTCTGCTAAATTAGCAATCGTTTTTGTTGTGAGGTCGTTCTCTATTGTAAGAAAATAGTCGACTGCTTGGCGTTCTGTTTCACTGAATTCTCGATAATTTAGTCGGATCAACCGAGCTAGATAAGACTCTTTCATTGCTTTTTCGTCCTTTCTTCTGATAAAATTATTTTAACATAAAGGCCGAAAAAAATAAAATTTATTTTCTAAGCCTTTACAAAAAAATAAATTTCACTATAATAGGAGGTGAAGAAAATGGAGGTGATATAAAATGAAGATTGGTTTTATCGGTCTAGGTAAAATGGGACTGAATATGGCGCTAAATGTGAGCGATGACAACTGGCAGGTCATTGGCTTTGATGTCAATGACAAGGTACGAAAAAATGCTACACAAGAAAAAATTGAAGTAGCTGTTACATTGGATAGTTTGTTGGATAAATTAGAGCAGAAAAAAATTATTTTTCTTTCAACACCAGCTGGTAAAATCACCAATCAGTTAATTGAAGAATTAAGTTTTAAGTTAAATGCTGGTGATATTATCATTGATAGTGGTAATTCCAATTATCACGATAGTGTAAAAAATTATGAGCTTTTACAAGAAAAACAGATAGATTTTCTTGATTGCGGAACTTCTGGTGGTATGGCAGGTGCACGTTATGGAGCATGTTTGATGATTGGCGGTGAAAAAAAAGTTTTTGAATTTATGGAACCGTTTTTTAAATCACTTGCATGCAAGGATGGATATATTTACTCAGGTTCTGCAGGATCGGGCCATTATTTAAAAATGGTTCATAATGGAATCGAATACGGTATGATGCAAGCAATGGGTGAAGGATTTGACATTTTGCAATCTTCAGATTATGAATTTGACAGCAAAAGTGTTGCTCAGGTCTGGAACCACGGGTCAGTGATTCGCAGCTGGTTAATGGAGCTATTAGCTCAAGGCTTAGTGACAGATCCTGATTTAGCTCAAATTAAGGGGAAAGTGGATGCTAGTGGTGAAGCAAAATGGACGATTGAAGAAGCTTTGCGTTTAAACGTTCCAATTCCAGTTATTGCTAGCTCATTATTTGCTCGTAACGCAAGTCAGATCGAAGACAGCTTTTCGAATAAAGTTGTTGCCACTTTGAGACAAGGATTTGGTGGACATAAAACTTTTAAGAAAGAAGAGGCATAAATAAACAAATGAGTGAAAATAAAATTGCAATAGTGAACTCCAGCAGTTTTGGCAGAGTTTTTACCCAACACATGGATCGTTTGCAAAAAATTGGAAAAGTCGATCGCTTTACTTTTGACAGTGAAATTGGTGGAAAAGAGTTAGCCGAACAATTGCATGGCTATAATATTATTATTTCAAGCGTGACTCCTTTTTTCACCAAGGAATTTTTTGACAATAAGGATGAATTAAAATTAATTAGTCGCCATGGTATTGGTTATAATAATATTGATTTAGCTGCGGCTAGAGAACATGATACGATCGTCTCGATTGTGCCAGCCTTGGTTGAAAGAGAAGCTGTAGCGGGAAATAATGTGACAAATCTATTGAATATTATGCGTCAGACTGCTCAAGCACAACAAAGTGTGAAAAATGATCATTGGCAAGATCGCGCTCAATTTGTCGGTCACTCGCCTTATGGTAAAACAGTTGGAATTATCGGAGTCGGCAATACTGGGAGCGGTGTGGCTGACACAATGCGTTTAGGTTTTCGTTGTCGGGTGATCGGTTATGACCCTTATAAGGAAAAACTGGACTTAGAAGAATTTGGTGTTGAAAAAGTTGAATTGGACGAATTGTTAGCTCAAGCAGATATTATTTGTCTATGTGCTAATTTGACCGATGAAAGTTATCATATGATATCAACTGCTGAAGTAAGCAAGATGAAAGATCATGTCTATCTTTCAAATAGTGCGCGTGGTGCTTTAGTAGATGAAGATGCTATTGTGGCTGGCTTAAAATCAGGGAAAATTGCTGGTTTTGCAACGGATGTTCTAGAAGTGGAACCCGGAGATTCACATCATCCTTATCTACAATTTGCCAATACGGTAGTAACGCCTCACACATCTGCCTATACTATGGAATGTTTAGAAAGCATGGGAGATAAATGTGTGACCGACTGCGAAAAGATTGTAGCAGGTCAATTGCCAGGACGCTCAGTTCAAAGTGACAGTAAGTACGTATTGTGAAAGGAAGAAAGAAATGTTACAAGATTTAAAAGTTAAAGTTGGACCTGAATTCTATAACTATTCAAAAGGTGCTATTGGTACGTATGTTCCTCAAATCTTGGCTGAATATCATGCTCAGAATGTATTAGTTGTTCATGGAAGTATTTCTTGGGAGAAAGCTCAGCCATTCTTGACTTTCCTGACAGATGAAAAATATCACTTTACCTTCCATCAATATACAGGTGAATGCAGCTATTATGGTGCAGATCAAATTGCTGAAGTAGTTAAGGCCAATGATATTGATTTTATTATTGGTGTTGGTGGTGGGAAGCTGTCTGATTTAGTTGAACTTGCTGCTCATCAAATCAATTTACCTTGTGGTGTGATCCCGACATTGTCAAGTAATTGTGCACCTTGGACACCTTTGTCTGTAATGTACAAAGAATCAGGCGAATCTGAAGGGAAATCAGAACACTATCTTCGTCAAGCAGCTTTCTTTATTACAGATCCATACCTGGTAATTGATTCACCTGTCAGATATTTTAAAGCAGGTCTGGCCGATACGATTGCAAAATGGTACGAATCTGATTTGATCTTGAAGCAAGAGTCATTAAAGAATTATCCATTTTTAAAGATGGCTCAATATACCTCTGTTTTATGTAAAGATGCCATTTTAGCTCATAGTGAACAAGCCATTAAAGATATGGAAGCAGGCAATGTTTCTGAAGAATTTATTGATCTTTCTGAGATTGTCTTTGCCGTTGCCGGGATGGTTGGCGGCTTAGGCGATAAATATGCCAGAAATGCTGCAGCACATGCGATGCATGATGGTTTATCCAAATATGTTCCAGCTGTCCATGAATATCTTCATGGTGAAAAAGTAGCCTATGGGATCTTTTATCAAATCGCCCTTGAAGGTCGTTGGAATTTAATCGATGAATTATTACCATTTTATAAGGAACTTGATTTACCTAAGTCTTTAGCAGATATGCATTTAATGCCACTTTCTGATGAAACGATTGATGATCTTGTTGCTTTTATTGACAGCAAAGAAAAGGTTCATCTGGTTCCCATTGAATTAAGTCAGGAAAAAATGAAAAAAGCAATTTTTGATTTAGAAGATTATATCAAAGGAAAAGAGTAGTTAGGAGGAAAATTTAAATGCAAACATTAACAGTAATGCAAAGTTTGATTATCGCATTGTGGGTTGCTGCTGTCATGTCCAGATGGCTTGGTGGAGGTGCTACTTTAACATTGCGTTTCTCGCCTTTAATGACGGGACTTGTCTGTGGGGTTGTCATGGGAGATGTAAAACAAGCCATGATCATTACCGCTGGGATTCAATTGATTTATATGGGAGCTTTCTCTCCTGGTGGAACAATGCCATCAGAACCTGCTGTAGCTGCTGCTATTGCGGTGCCAGTTGCTTTATTAGGTGATTTATCGCCACAAGCTGCTATTTCTGTTGCGGTTCCCGTTGGTTTATTAGGTAGTTATTTATATCAATTCAGATTCTTCTTGAATACTTTCTTAGGAAAATATACAGATGCCGCTGTAGAAAAATTGGATGATAGAGCTATTCAACGTTCGATTATCTGGTTACCGACTTTAGCAGCCTTTCTTTTATTTGTTCCTTTGATTTTCGTCGCTTTAAATTTTGGTGCTCCAGTTATCGCTGATGTTATTGCTGCTTTAAAAGGAACAGTTGTACTTCACGTCTTAGATGTTGTCGGTGGCGGCTTGGCTGCAATCGGGATCGCTGTTACGATTTATGTTATTGGTAGAAAAGATTATATGGTCTTCTTCTTTATCGCTTACTTCATGAGTGTAATTTTAGCATCTTTAGATGTTACTATGGTAACTTATGCAGTTGTTGGAACTTTGATTGCCGTTGCTTTTGTTCTGGCGAAAGGTTCGGATGGCGGTAAGGCTGCTGCAAGTACATCATCAAATAGCGATGTAGATCTTGATGATGATGATGACGATGACGATTTTTAGGAGGGTTAGAAAATGACTGAAGAAAATGTAAAAACAATGGCTAAGCCAGAAGAGCTTACTAAAAAAGATATTACTAAAGCTTACTTAAGATGGCATTTCGCTAATGAAATTCCTCACTCTTTTGAAAGATATATTGCACCTGCTTTGTTATACGGAATGATGCCTGTTTTAAGAAAATTATACAAAAATGATGATGCTTTGAAAGCTGCTTATAAACGTCAATTGCTATTCTTTAATACTCAATTGACTTGGGGTGGCGGGGTTATTACTGGTTTGATGTCCTCGATGGAACAAGAACGTGCCAAACAAGAATACAATAATGAAGAAATTACCATTACTGATGATTTAATGTATAATACTAAAGCCGGTCTTATGGGAGCCTTAGCTGGTATCGGGGATGCTATTGATTCTGGTACGATTCAATATATCTTTATCGCAATTGCGGTTCCTTGGGCTCAAAAGGGGAGTGCAATGGGTGCTTTATTCCCATTTATTGCTTTTGCTATTTATCAGTTTGCCATTGGGTTATTCTTTGCTAGACAAGGATTTTCAATGGGACGTAGTGCAACTAGCTTAATGGAAAGTTCTGGCATTAAGACAATGATCGACTTGTTGTCGATTTTAGGTTTATTTATGATGGGGATTTTGGCAGGAAATTATGTTACAGTTAACTCGTCACTGAAATTCAACTTGTCAGGTAAGAAGTTTGTCATTCAGGATACACTGGATAGTATTATGCCTGGTATGTTACCATTAGCAACGGTTATGGGTGTTTATTTCTACTTCCAAAAGAAGGGTCTAAAGGTAACACAAGCACTGTTGTGGTTGACGGGAATTTTGATTGTGTTAGCTGCCATTGGAATTTTATAGAATAAGAAGGAGAATGAAGCATGGGAGAAGTAAATTTAGCAAGAGTTGACGAACGTTTGATTCATGGACAAGTCATGATGACTTTGTCTCAAAGAAATGGTGTTAACTCAATTTTTGTTGTAGATGATGTAGTCGCTAAAGATAAATTTATGAAAGATTTATATAAAAGTGCGGGCAGTCGTACTGGACAAAAAACAGTTGTCATGACCAAAGAAAAATGTTTAGAACGTTGGGAAAAATTAAATTTTAGAGATTACAGCTGTATCCTGATCACTAAAACAGTGAGTGTCATCTA
>DATGVB010000170.1:0-2959 GCA_035300805.1 Tetragenococcus sp.
TTCAGCTTTCCCTTTTATTTTATTAGCTATTTTATTAATGACTGTATTAGGACAAGGACTGCCTAACGTCATCTTAGCAATTGGTGTCGGTAATATTCCTGGTTTTGCCCGAATCATCCGTTCGCAGGTATTAAATGTAAAAGAAGAAGAATTTATTGAAGTTGAACACTCTTTAGGTGCCAGTAACACGCGAATCATTTTCCATCACATCTTACCCAATTGTATTCCTTCATTGATTGTCTACGGCACAATTAATGTTGCCGGTGCAATTATTTCTGAAGCTACTTTAAGTTTTTTAGGTCTGGGCATTCAGCCTCCGACCGCATCATGGGGTAGTATTTTACGTGACGGTAAAAGTTTCTTAGCCGTGAGCCCAGGAATTGCTACTTTTTCTGGTATAGCAATTTTACTGACAGTACTCGGGATCAATATGCTCGGTGACGGCTTACGCGATGCACTGGATCCCAAATCGATAGAATAGGAGGACAGCTATGAATAAATTATTAAATATAAAGAATTTACATGTGACTTTCCAGCACAACACTAATGCTGCCTTTCATGCAATCAAAGGAATTGATTTAAGCGTCAGAAAAAATGAAACAGTGGGTATTGTGGGCGAATCCGGCTCAGGAAAAAGTGTCACTTCAACAGCTGTGATGGGATTACTTCCTGAAAAAACCCTAGTAACTGCCGATGAATTGACTCTGACTGGAGAAAATATATTGGATCTGTCAGAAAAAGAGTTGCGCAAAAAAAGAGGCAATGACATTTCAATGATTTTCCAGGACCCACTAACAACTTTAAATCCCGTTTTTACCATTGGCAAACAAATTATGGAAACAATCCTGATTCATGAAGATGTCAGTAAGGAAGAAGCCAGAAATCGTACCATTGAAATGTTGGAGAAAGTCGGGATCAAAGAAGCTGAGAAAAAGTTGAAGATGTATCCTCACGAATTTTCCGGCGGCATGAGACAGCGAGTCATGATCGCCATGTCTTTAGTATGCCAGCCTAAGTTGCTGATTGCAGACGAGCCAACAACTGCTCTGGACGTAACGACTCAAGCACAGATCCTTGATTTATTAAAAGAAATGCAGGCTGAATTTGGAATGTCGATCATTATGATCACCCACGACCTGGGGGTTATCTGGGAAACCTGTGATTTTGTCATAGTCATGTTTAAAGGTCATATTGTTGAAAGTGGTACAGCTAAACAAATCTATGATCATCCAACTCATCCTTATACTAAAGGTCTGTTAGCTTCACAGATTACAAAAACAAGTCCTGTTGATCAGAAACTTGCCACCATCAGTTATGGTTCTTTTATTCAGGATATGCAAAAAGATACGGCTTTAAATATGTTTGAAATTGATGATAAACACTATGTGGCAGAATACAGTGATGAAAAGAGGCGAGTTTAATGGTCCAAGCCCCTATCATTCAAGTGAAAAATTTAAAAAAGTATTATCCGTTAGGTGCCAGTCTGCCTTTTCAAAAAGCAACAGAATTCAACAAATCAGTCGATGATATTAGCTTTGTAGTCGAAAAGGGAGAGACCTTTGGTATTGTGGGCGAATCAGGAAGTGGTAAGTCAACCACCGCCAAATTAATCGACCGTCTGATCGAACCCACTGCAGGAGAAATTTATTTTCACCAGCAGAATATCACGCAATTAACGGGCTATAAAGAATTACAAAATTTACGCAAATCGATCCAGATTATCTTCCAAAGTCCTTATGGTACCTTAGATCCACGCAAAAACATCGGCTTTTCACTTGAAGAGCCTTTCGTGATCAACCAAACTGCTAACAAAAAAGAAAGAAAACAAAAAGTTAAAGAGTTATTGGAACTAGTCGGTTTAAGCGGGTCTTCTATCTCTAAGTATCCCCATGAGTTCTCCGGCGGACAGCTACAGCGTATCAATATAGCTCGGGCGATTGCTTTAAACCCTGAGGTCGTAATTTGTGATGAATCAGTATCGGCTTTAGATGTATCTGTTCAAGCACAGATTTTAAATCTGTTAAATGAATTACAAGAAGAGCTAGGATTGACTTACCTCTTTATTTCACACGATTTAAATGTAGTCAAATATATGTGCAAAAGGATTGCCGTCATGCAAGATGGCAAGATCGTAGAACAGGGAGACAGTCAGGAAATCTATCAGAATCCGCAAAATACCTATACGAAAAAACTGCTGTCCTCAATCCCTATTGAAAGTCCTTACAAGCGAAAAAATTAAAAATGAAAGGTAGCGATACAATGAGCCAAGTAGACAAAAAGGCATTAAAAGCACAAATTCTTACAGCTGTAGATGAAAAGCAGGACCAGCTACTAAAGCTTTGCAGTGATTTAATTAAGATCAATACCGAGAATCCTCCTGGAAATGCTACTGAAATCGCGACTTATATTACGGATTATTTACATTCTTTTGACTTAGATGTCACCGAATATAAAGCCGCAGATGACTGGACTAATCTCATTTCTGCCTATGGTGATCCTGAGGGAAAAAAGCTGATTTATTGTGGTCATACAGATGTCGTCCCAGCTGGGGATCTAAATAAGTGGGATTTCTCGCCAACTTCAGGAGAAATAAAAGATGGATTCTTGTTGGGAAGAGGCGCTAGCGATATGAAAGCCGGCGTAGGCGGTATTTTATTTGCCGTTACTTTGTTAAAAGATTTAGGGATAGAGTTGCCTGGTCAAGTGGTTCTAGCCTTAGTTCCTGACGAAGAAACCGGCAGTAAATACGGCGTTCCATGGCTGTTAGATAATCATTATATTAAGGGCGATGGCTGTTTGATCGCGGAACCTTCCTCTGAATACAACCCTACTATCGGTCAAAAGGGCTCTTATTGGTTTACCTTAGAAGTCTTTGGTCAACCCGGACATGGCAGCTTATCACCAATTATTGGCGGTAACGCTATTGTCGATACAATCAAAGCGATTGAAAAAATTCGCG
>DATGVB010000171.1:0-2758 GCA_035300805.1 Tetragenococcus sp.
ATCAGATGAAAGATAAAGAACAAGTTATTCTGGTAGGAGTCGAAACAATAGAAAATAAAGCAACTTTTTTTTCATCAATGAGTGAGTTAGCAAGTTTAACCCAGACGGCAGATGGAGAAGTAGTTTTTAAATTGATCCAAAAACGTGATCAATTTGATCGACAGACTTTAATTGGTCGGGGAAAACTGGCTGAATTAAAACAGAAAGTGGAAGAGTATCAGGCTGATCTAGTGATTTTTGATCACGAATTAAGTCCGCGCCAAAATCAGCTGTTAGAAGATAGTTTAGCTATACGGGTGATCGATCGGGTCCAGCTGATTTTAGATATTTTTGCCCAAAGAGCCCGTTCAAAAGAAGGAAAACTACAAGTCGAGCTGGCCCAGCTGGAGTATCTGTTTCCCAGAATCATCGGTCAGGGAAAGATTCTTTCACGTTTGGGCGGGGGAATTGGTACGCGCGGTCCAGGAGAAACAAAGCTAGAAAGTGATCGTCGCCTGATTCGTAAAAAAATTACGGCGATCCGCCATGAATTAAAGTCAGTGGAGGCTCATCGCCAAAGAACAAGGCAGGATCGACTCAACCATAATATTTTTCAAATTGGGTTAATTGGTTATACTAATGCTGGTAAATCTACCATTTTAAACTTATTGACTCAAGCAGATGCTTATGAAGAAAATCAATTGTTTGCGACCTTGGATCCGCTGACTAAAAAGTGGCGTCTATCAAGTGGTATGGAAGTTACCGTGACTGATACGGTGGGCTTCATTCAAGATCTGCCGACGCAGTTAGTGGATGCCTTTCATTCAACTCTAGAAGAAAGTCAGAACATGGATCTGCTTTTGCATGTGGTTGATGTTTCAGCGACAGATCGTCTGCAGCAAGAACAGACAGTGGTCGAGCTGATTGATGATTTAGACCTGCATCATATCCCGATTTTGACTGTTTATAATAAGGCCGATCTGATCGATGAAAAGCAATTTATTCCGACACAGAAACCGTATCTGCTAATATCAGCAAAACGCTCAGAAAGTAAAGAAGAATTAAGTCAGGCTATTAAAGCAGAAATGGTAAAAATATTGTATCCTTACCAGCTTACCTTAGCTAGTGATGAGGGAAAATTTTTAGAAAAATTAAGAAGACAAACCCTACTGCTGGAGACAGACTTTGACGAAGATAAGCAGCTGTATAAAGTAAATGGTCTAGCTAAAAAGGGATCTTTTGCTTTGGGACGGATGGACCAAAAGCCTTAACGATTGGTTAGGGCTTTTTTTGTGTTAGAAAATATAACATTGACTGTTGACACATGAGAACAGTATTGATATAGTTAAAAATGTACAGATCGTGTGTGAAAAGAGGAAAGCATATGAGTGAAAAAGAATTGCGCCGTTCAATGTCGGTATTTCCAATTGGTACAGTCATGAAACTCACGGATTTGAGTGCACGTCAAATTCGCTATTATGAAGAACAGGATTTGATTACACCTGAAAGAAGCGAGGGGAATCGTCGTTTATATTCGTTAAATGATATTGATGTTTTATTAGAAATCAAAGATTATCTGGCTGATGGCTTAAATATGGCAGGAATCAAGCGTCTGTATGCGATGAAAGAAGAAGAGGTGCAGGAAGCGTTAAAAAAACAACCATTGACTGATCGGGATGTACGTCGTATCTTTTATGATGAACTGTTGTCACAAGGTGGTTTGAATCAGTCTGGTCCATTTAATCAGGAACGACCGAAATTGTAATAGAAATCAAAAGTTGAAGAGAGGAAAATTTATGCCAAGAGTAGATTATACTGCAGAAGAGATCAAAGCAATCGTTGATGAGGAAAATGTTCGTTTTTTACGTTTAATGTTCACAGATATTACCGGTATTATTAAAAATGTTGAAGTCCCAATTAGTCAAATGGACAAAGTGCTGCAAAATAAGATGATGTTTGATGGTTCTTCCATTGAAGGCTTTGTTCGAATCGAAGAAAGTGATATGTATTTATATCCCGATCTGACAACTTGGATGATTTTTCCCTGGGAAGCAGAGCATGGGAAAGTTGCCCGCTTGATTTGTGATATCTATAATGCAGATGGCAAACCTTTTGCAGGTGATCCGCGTGGTAATCTGAAACGGGTTTTACGCCAGATGGAAGAACTTGGCTTTTCTGATTTTAACTTAGGTCCTGAACCAGAATTTTTCCTCTTTCAATTAGATGAAAATAATAAAATCACTAAACATTTAAATGATCATGGCGGCTATTTTGATTTTGCTCCTATGGATCTGGGTGAAAACTGCCGTCGTGACATTGTTCTGGAATTAGAAAAATTAGGTTTTGAAGTCGAAGCCTCTCACCATGAATGTGGTCCAGGACAACATGAGATCGATTTTAAATACGCAACGGCAGTCGAAGCCTGTGACGATATTCAAACTTTTAAGTTAGTTGTTAAAACAATTGCCAGAAAATATAACTTGCATGCTACTTTTATGCCTAAACCTTTATATGGTATTGCCGGTTCTGGTATGCACTGCAATATGTCTTTATTCAAAGGAAAAGAGAATGTTTTTTATGATAAAGACGGCGAGATGGAACTCAGTGAGACAGCCTATCATTTTTTAGCGGGATTGATCGAACACGCCCGTAGTTATACCGCTATTTGTAATCCGCCGGTTAATTCTTATAAACGTTTAGTTCCTGGTTATGAAGCACCTGTACATGTTGCCTGGTCCGGTCACAATCGTTCGCCATTGATCCGCATTCCTGAATCGCG
>DATGVB010000172.1:0-5763 GCA_035300805.1 Tetragenococcus sp.
ATATCGTTAGCAGATAGAGCTTCATTATTTTCCCAAAAAATCCCCATAATTTCCTGTTCTCTTTTAGTTAATTGCATCAATTTCCATCCTTTTTAACTAAATTATTTTATTTATATTTTATCAATGAAAATATACTCTGTCAAAAATTTAACTGCTGTAAACAAAAAGGCCTTATAATACACTGGCATTATAGGACCTTTGCTTTTTCTTATGATCAATTTACTGCTAGAGTTCTTATTGAAACTTGATTACCTGTCCTTCTTTCATATGTAAATAACCTCTTTGCGGTACTTGTAAACTTAAGTATAAACTTGCTGATAATCTTCCTGTCATTTGCTTATCTCCTTGCTGGAAAATACCATAGTAAGTTTGCTCTTTTTCCACATAATACTTATCAATTAACAAATAAAAGCCCTCTACTTGATCTGGATTTATTCCTGATAAAAATTGGCGAATATTTCGAAAAAAGAAGAAGACTAATAATCCTAAAATTAAAAAGAGAACAAAATAACCCAAACTATTCACCTGCTTATTTATATAAAGGTAATCCCTTTTCATTTACTACTAAATCAATTCCTACACTTACTTTCAATGCCTTATCAATTTGATTCATATCTTTTTCATTTAAAACACAGACTTTCTCTTTCAGGCGTTTCTTATCAATCGTTCGAATTTGTTCCAATAAGATAACAGAATCTTTTTCTAAACCATTATCACATTTCTCTATGTCAATGTGAGTAGGTAATTTCGATTTTTCCAATTTGGCAGTTACCGCCGCAATGATGACCGTCGGACTAAAATGATTACCTAAATCATTCGAAATAATCAACACTGGGCGAATCCCACCTTGTTCTGATCCGATAACGGGTGATAAATCCGCATAATAGATTTCTCCGCGTTTTATCATTAACATCATCCTTTTTTTATATATTGTCTGGGTACTCGAGAAGAGATCAAGCAAAGCGCCTCGTAATGGATCGTACCCGCATACTCCGCATATTCCTGCAGTGTAATCTCTTTTTCTTTATTTTTTCCTATTAAAGTTACTTTGGTACCTTCAGCAAATTGCCTAGGTAAACGCACCATAATCTGATCCATACAAACTCGTCCCACAACTTCACAGTAATTTCCTTCAACCAACACATAAAAACCTTGCATCTTACGCATATAACCATCAGCATAACCGATCGGTATCGTCGCGATCCATTCATCTTCTGATGTTTCATAAGTTTTTCCATAGCCAATTGCCGAACCGGCAGGAAGACATTTCACCTGAATAATTTCAGAAACTAAAGAAAAGGCTGGTTTTAATTCCTGTGTAGGTGAAAGTACACCTGCCGATGGATTTAAACCGTACATCGAAATACCCAAGCGGAGCATATTACCACAACCATGATGCCATAGTAAGGTTGCGCTATTAGCCGAATGAACATAAGGCGGACGATACGGCAAAGCTGAAACGATCTGACTAAACTGTTTTTCCTGCTGCTTAAAATATGTACTATCTTCTTGATCAGCAGTTGCATAATGCGTAAAGATGCCCTCCCAATCAAAGTGATCATCAGCTGCCATAAATTCGATGGCCTGTTTAATTTCATTTTCTGACAAAAAGCCGATTCGTCCCATCCCAGTATCTACTTTGATATGCACCAATAAGGTTGAGTCTGTCTCTTTAAGATAGACCGCTGCTTTTTTCAGCCAGTCAACTTGAGCAACTGTCACTGAAATATGATAAGTCGCCGCAAGAACTGCGTCTTTGGCTTCAATCAGGCCTAAAATTAAAATGGGTTGAACTAAACCGGCTGTACGCAGCTGAATTGCCTCATCTATAGTTGCCACACAAAAACCAGTAACTCCTGCAGTTAAAGCCGTCTTGGCAACTGCCACAGCTCCATGTCCATAGCCGTCTGCCTTTACTACAGCAAAAATTTCTTTATCAGGATACTGACGGAAGGTTTGTTCTATATTTTCCTTAACAGCAGCTAAATTGATAACTGCCTGAGTGGGTCTATGATATGAAGTTATCAAAAAATGTTCCTTCTTTCTACTATTTCTCTAAAATTATTTGCGCTAGAGCCAATTCATCCGTATGAGTGATCGTAACGAATACCTTTCCTCCTTTAAAAGGAGATTTCGTTACGATTGGAGCTCCAGAGTCATTGGTTAAAATTTCAATTTCTTGAAAAGATACTTTACCGATCCCCGTTCCCCAGGCCTTGGAAAATGCCTCTTTACAAGCATAACGTCCCCCCAAAAACTCAAGCTGTCTTTTTTTGGATCGCGAATAAAATAAATCACGCTCTTTTTCAGTCAGTACACGTTCGATAAGTTTAGGTTTTTCCTTTATTATTTTTTTTATTCGCATTAATTCCACTACATCTAGACCAATCCCACAAATCATTTATATAACTCTTTTCTTAGAATTTATTCCTATTTTATCAAATTTCTTTGAAAAACTATAGATAATTTACAGGAAAATAAAAAAACGATTGAGAAATTTAAAAAATCTCAATCGTTTTTAATTGCTTAATGGTTACGGATCACAAAATCATGGGACTTTTCGCTTTTTCGCCGACTTTTTTTATGAAAACTATCTTTGTTTTTTTTATTATAGTGATCTTTATTTTTATTACGACGATCTTGACGATAGTTGTTATTATTATTACGGCTGTGCGAATAATTTTTACGATGATTTTTCTTGCCTGATTTTCCTCTGGATAATGGTCTTTCAGGTGTGATCTTAACGGGCACAAGTTCGGCTGGATCCTTAGCTAAGGTTTTAAGTAATAAAGCTGCCAAATCTTCTGCATCGTAATGATCTAATAAACTTGCAGCATCTTTCCTATACTTATCCAGACCATTTTCAGCCATTTTTTCGCTGATCAAATCAACTGCTTGACTGATTTGGCCCTTGAAAGCTTCTTTTTCGGTTGGTGGACGTAAGGGTGACATTCGTTTTTTCGTTAGGTTTTCAATCACATGCAGATAGTTCATCTCATTAGGTGTAACAAAAGTAACCGACACACCTTTATTGCCTGCCCGTCCAGTACGACCGATCCGATGAACATAACTTTCAGGATCTTGCGGAATATCATAATTATAGACATGGCTAACACCTGAGATATCCAATCCTCTAGCTGCTACGTCAGTTGCGACCAGAATATCCAATTCACCATTTTTAAAAGACCGTAAAACACTCATGCGTTTTTGCTGTGACAAATCACCGTGGATCCCTTCAGCTTTATAGCCACGAGCTTCTAAACCATGAGCCAGTTCGTCCACCCGGCGTTTTGTACGACCAAAAATCAAAGTCAGCTCAGGTAATTGTACATCAAATAGACGAGTCATAATATCAAATTTTTCATAATCTTTTGCACGTACATAATATTGATCAATTAAATCAGCCGTCATTTCTTTCGCCTTGATTTTTACATGGTGTGGGTCATTCATGAATTTAACACCAATGTCTTTAATTCCTTTAGGCATAGTTGCTGAAAACAATAGGGTCTGACGATTGGCAGGGACTTGGGCAATAATACTTTCAATATCATCTAAAAAGCCCATATCTAACATTTCATCCGCTTCATCCAGCACTAAAGTTTCAACCGTGGCTAACTTTAGCGTATGACGGCGAATATGATCAAGCATACGGCCTGGAGTTCCGACTACAATATGCGGGCGATCTTTTAAAGCCCGAATCTGCCGTCCAATATCGGCCCCGCCATAAACGGCTTGGACACGAATTTTTTTATTACGTCCCAAGCGGAATAATTCTTCTTGGGTCTGGATGGCTAATTCACGCGTGGGCGAAATAACCAGACCTTGAATCTTTTTTTTATTTGGATCAATATGTTCTAGCATAGGCAACCCAAAGGCAGCAGTTTTACCTGTCCCAGTTTGTGCCTGGCCAATCACATCTTTGCCCTCTAAAACAAGCGGAATCGTTTCTGCCTGTATCGGAGTAGTTTCTTCAAAGCCGCTTTTTTTAACAGCCTCTAATAATTCTTGTGATAGGTTTAATTCTTTAAATTTCAAATAAATCCTCCTTTAAAATTTTGAGTTTATACTCAGTAAAGCGTTAATTTTCTTCAACAATCTAGCCAACGCGTCGTCCCTTTACTCGTCACTAGTCGTTTCTACCGAAAAACCGCTTCTTGAAGGCATTAGAAAAGGCTAGGACAAAACTCACTCTTTTTTTGTCTTAGCCTCATTTTGAATTTATTCTGACGATTGCTTTTATTTTTCTAACCACTTAAAAGGTTGTTGATAAATATCAGTTACTTCGATTATACTTCATCTTTCGGCATAACTATTCTAACATATAATGAAATTTTCATCAAGTTTCCACATTTGGTTTCAACCACTTATTTTTATCTGCTCACAAAGGCGCTCATTTTTTTTGTAAGTTTTGAACGACTTCTTCTAGTCCCATTGCATTGCTACCTTTTAAAATGATGGTATCAGTAGAACAAAGGTCTGCCTTTAATTGCCTGATCAGCTCAGACTTTTGATCATTTTTAAAATAACGTACTTTTACCAAGCAAGTAGCCAGTCTAGCCTGCAAGGCTGCCATATCAGTCCCGTACAAATAGACTTCATCAAAAACTGGCTCAATATGAGGAGCTATTTGCGCATGCATTTTTCGGGAGTCTGGACCTAATTCCAGCATATCCGCTAAAACAGCAATTTTTCTTCCCGGCAATTGTAGTTTTTGAAAACTATCTAAGACTAAAGCCATCGCTGTAGGATTAGCATTATAGACATCACTTAACAAGTCAGCTCCATTATAGGCTTTTAACCATTGTGTACGATTTTCGGTCAAATGAAAAGATGCTAACCCCGCGGCTATTTGTGTAGTCGTTAAATTGAAGTAACATCCGACTCCATAAGCAATTAGAGCATTTTTCACATTATAAGTACCTATTACCGGAATAGAAAATGAAGTATCTGCAATTACAAAGCTGGTGTGTTCTTTATCTGTCTCGGTAATTTCTGCTTTTATGTCTCCTTGCTCTAAGCCAAAGGTTCTTACTTTCTGCTGAATTTTTTCAACAAGCGGCTCTAATAGTGCTTCCTCTGCAGGAACAAATAAACTTCCATCTTTTTTAAGCCCCTTAGTGATTTCCATTTTACCTTGCGCAATTCCTGCTCTTGATCCCAGACTTTCAATATGGGCTTCACCAATTAGCGTAATGGCAGCTACATCGGGTTGTCCGATAGCTGATAATAAAGTCAAGTCTCCAGCGTGATCCATTCCCATTTCTAAAACTAAAACTTCAGTTGTATCAGGCATATGCAAAATCGTATACGGTAAACCCAGCTCATTATTATAATTTCCTTGAGTTTTATAAGTTTGGTATTTTTGTGCCAAGACCGCTGCTGTCATGTCCTTAGTGGTCGTCTTACCATTGCTTCCGGTTATCGCTACGACTTTAGGATTTAATTTATTACGATAATAAGCGGCAATTTTCTGAAAAGCTTTTTTAGTATCTGTAACATTAAAGACAATTAAATCTTTTGGCGGAGTCAGATCTTGACGACTCCAAAGAGTAGCTACAGCCCCGTTGTCTTGTGCTTGCTGTATAAACTCATGGCCATCTCTTTGTCCTTGCAAGGGGACAAATAAATTTCCTTTTTTTATCTTACGGCTATCAAACTCAAGTGCCGTGATTCTCTGATCGTCTTTTATATCGCAAGCTAATACTTGGGCAATTTCTCTAGTTGATAACTTCATTTCTTACTCCTTATTAAAACAAGGCCTCA
>DATGVB010000173.1:0-3917 GCA_035300805.1 Tetragenococcus sp.
TTGGTTCAGCTTATGCAGTCTTGCAATCGGGTTTAAAACCTAAAAATTCAGGCTATTTAGTACAAGAATGTAAGCAGGGTTTAGTCAAAATTTATCTGGAGGAGGATGAATTATTTCTTGATTTACCAAAACCAGCTAATAAAGTGATTCCACCTGATAAAATAAAGCAGATTGCTCGAGCATTGGGAGTTTCTCCAAGCGATGTACAATTAGCTGAAACTATTGATGTGGGTGCCGTTTGGCATACGCTTCAATTACCAGATGCAAAAAGAGTATTATCAATTGATCCGGATATGCATTTATTATCAGATACTGTGGAAGAAGGGATCACTGGGGTTACTGTTTTTGGTAAATATTTAAATAGTAGTCAAGCTGATTTTGAAGTTCGCTCTTTTGCGCCGAATGAAGGGGTTGCTGAAGATCCGGTTTGCGGAAGCGGGAATGGTTGTGTGGGAGTAATGGTTAGAGATCATCGACTGCAGGAATCTGCACAGTATTTAGTGAGTCAGGGGGCTTGTTTAGATCGTGACGGCTATGTCAGTGTAAAATTTGTTGAGAATCAGATACTTCTTGGAGGAGCTGCGAGCATTTGTATAGAGGGTCAATTGTCAATTTAATATAATAGGTCATTACGCTGAAAATCCAGCTTTATAAAGCTGGCCTGCTTATTTAATTTTTAGAAGACAATAATGAAAAAATAGCAGCCACAAAGCTCTCCATTAATTGATGGGCTCTTGTGGCCGCTGTTTTTATTTAGTAGAAAGAACCTATAAAAAATCTTTAATAAGCTCTTCATTTCCTGTTCTTTTTTCTTTTTCTAAAAGGGCTAGTTTATGCAAAACGCTGCCTAGGGAAGTTTGTTTCATTTCTTCTTCAACGACATCTTGTAGATGACTATACTCTTTTGCTAGTACTTCTTGGATATTTCCGCCAATGACACATTTCTGTTCAGTACTTGTATCAATGCGAAATAAATATTGGTCACTCATTAAACTACTATAGATATCATAAAAAGTGATTTTATCAGCCTTTTTGGCCAATGAAGGTGTAGCTCTACCATTATCCGTTGAGATCAAATCCGCTTTTTTTAGTAAAGCCATTATTTTTCGTACGTTTGACGGATTGGTTTTTACACTCTCGGCAATGGCTGTACTGGATAGACGATCTGTATTTTTATAAATAGCAATGTAAGCCATTATGTGAATTGCATCGCTGAATTGTGTGGAAGCTTTCAAGTTGATCAACTCCTTAACGGTAAATTCTTGACAGACAGCTTCTAAACGTTTATTATAAACCTGTACTTTTAAAAAATACAGCTAATTGCTCAGTACATTAAGAAAGGAAGATTTATATGACAATTTTAGTAACAGGTGCGACAGGCGGCTTTGGTAATTATGCTTTACATGTGTTAAGGAAACTGGTCGATCCAACAGAACTTTTTGCTTTAGCAAGAAATAAGGAAAAGGCTGACAAATTAGCAGAACAAGGTTTTCAGACGAAGATTGGAGATTATAATGATCCGGATTCTTTAGTACGAGCTTTTGAAGATATTGATAATCTCTTGTTTGTTTCAAGTAGTGACTTAAGCGCACGTCAAGTACAGCATAAAAATGTCATTGATGCAGCTGAAAAAAGTGGAGTTAACTACATTGCCTATACGAGTTTTGGCAAGGCAGATACTTCAGAAAGTCCACTGGCCCAAGATCATGCTTATACCGAAAAATTAATTTTAGCTACAGGCATCAGGCATACTTTTTTGCGTAATAATTGGTATCTCGAAAATGAAGGAGGCCTGATCACGGCAGCTTTAAAAACTGGTAAATTTATTCACGCTGGAGGGTCTGGTAAAGCTGGCTGGGGACTGAAACGCGAATTTGCTGAAATAGCAGCTCGTGCTATATCAGACAAATTTGATTTTCCAAGTGTTGTTGAAGTCGGCGGACCTTTAATTGACTATCAACAATTAGCCGAAGCCTTAGAAAATGCTTCAGGGAAAAAATTAGTAATCAGCCAAGAAGATACTACAACAGTTTCACAGTTTTTGCAAGATAGTGCCGATTTCCCTAAAGAAGTCGCAGATTATTTTGCTTCTGCGCAAGAAATTGTTAAAAGTGGCAGCTTAGCTGTTGAAGCTGCAGATATGGAAAATTATTTAGGTAAACCGTTAAGTTCCACTGAAGAAGCTTTGAAAGAACTTTTTATTCATTAAAAATCGTTAGTGTCGTATAAACTCAGATAAAACACTCTGATCATTTATTTTTCTGGAAAAATTCCAGCGATGTTTGTTTTTTTGAAGAAAGTCATAAGCAGTTTTTATACTTGTCCGTAAAAAAACCTTTATAGCGGTCTTGGATAAGATATCCAAGACCGCTATAAAGGATTATTTGATGTGATACAAGTATAAGCAACTATATAAATTATTAGAAAGGAATGTTTTATATGGCTTATCAAACTTTAAACCCCTATACAAATCAAGTTATTAAGGAATATGTTAATGTTGATGATTCTTTTGTAGAAAATGCGCTGGCTAAATCAGATAATCTTTATAAAAAATGGCGCAATGAACCAGAATCAATTGACAAAAGAATGAAGATTTTACAAAATATTGCTGATTAGATTCGCAAAAATCGCGATGAAATCAGCACTGCAATTGTTAATGACATGGGCAAGCTTTTCAGTGAAGCACAACAAGAATTAGATGTTTGTATTTCAATTGCTGAATATTACGTCAAAAATGCTAAGACTTTGTTAAGCAATAAAGGAATTCAAACTCCAACGGGTCAAGCTCATGTTCAATACCATTCAACCGGTATCATTATGGCTGTAGAACCGTGGAATTTTCCTTTTTATCAGGTAATGCGGGTATTTGCACCTAACTTTGCTTTAGGTAATCCGTTACTATTTAAACTAGCAAGTAATACACCGGGATCTGCTGTGGCTTTTGAAAAGGTAGTCAAGGATGCCGGGGCACCAGATGGTTCTTGTACCAATTTATTTGTCTCTTACGACCAGATTGATAATATAGTTTCTGATAAACGTGTTTCAGGTGTGGCCTTAACAGGTTCTGAAAAAGCGGGCAAGAAAATTGCAGCATCTGCTGGTAAAAACCTAACTAAAAGTTCATTGGAGTTAGGAGGCAGTGATCCATTTATTGTATTAGACGATGCTGACCTAACAGAATTACAGAAAATTTTGCGGATTTCCCGCTTAGCCAATGTCGGACAGATTTGCGTTTCTTCTAAGCGTTTGATCGTGACCGAAAAAATTATGCTAAAGTTCTGCAAATGTATAAAGACGCTTTTAGTGATATTAAATTAGGTGATCCGTTTAAAGAAGATACTACTTTAGCTCCTTTAAGCAGTAATCGTGCTAAACAGGAATTAATCGAAAAGGTAAATAATGCTATTGAACATGGAGCAACTTTGGAATTTGGTAAAGTGAATGAAGATTTATCCAACAATTTCTTTGAACCTGTTGTTTTGACTAACTTGACACCAGACAATCCTGAATACTGGAGTGAATTCTTTGGACCAGTTGGTTTAGTATTCAAAGTGAAGGACGAACAAGAAGCTGTGGATGTGGCGAATAAGTCTGACTATGGTTTAGGTGGCACTGTTTTTGGAGAAGATTACAAGCATGCTGCTGAAATAGCCTCTCAAATCGAAACCGGCTTAATTGTTATAAACCATTACTTTTTAAGTGCAATGTCCCCAGAATTACCATTTGGTGGAGTTAAGAATTCTGGTTATGGACGCGAATTAGGTGAAGAAGGAATTAAAACTTTTGCTAATGCAGAGGTAGTTTATATCAACAAATATGACCCTGTTATCTAGTTTTTGAAAGAACTTTTAGATTAGAAAAAATCCCATCTTGCTGACAAATAGCTAGATGGGATTTTTTTGTGTATAAGTGATCTA
>DATGVB010000174.1:0-3220 GCA_035300805.1 Tetragenococcus sp.
GAGTATACCAAAAAAATCAATCGCGGTACCGGTCCAGTAGTTATTGGTATTTTATCACAAGAAAAAACTGATGTACCTCCAATGATCGATCGATTAGCTGCTTTTGATCCGCGTTATATTGACTTAAAAGAAAATAATTCCTTATATACTTTGTTAGTATAATATAGGAAAAAAGTTGAACAAGCAGAGAAAATGACTCTGCTTGTTTTTTATGTTTAGCTTTATACTTTTTGATTTTTTGACAGTTAAATTTTTTAGCTAG
Organism: Tetragenococcus sp.; assembly: GCA_035300805.1. Lineage (GTDB taxonomy): Bacteria > Bacillota > Bacilli > Lactobacillales > Enterococcaceae > Tetragenococcus. The sequence goes on from DATGVB010000174.1 coordinate 263, forward strand.
ATTTTTTCTTTATGTTATACTGAAAAAGAAAAATAGTTGGAAATTGGGGTGATCACTTGTTAGGTGCGATTTTAGGCGATATTGTTGGTTCACGTTTTGAATTTGATAACTATCGTAAAAAAGACTTTAACTTATTTAGCAAAGATTGTTTTTTTACTGACGATACAGTCATGACATGCGCAGTAGCTCAAGCAATTATGACAACAGAAAAAAGACATCTGTCCCATGATGAAAAGTCTTACCAGATTTTATCAGAAGAAACCATAAAAGCAATGCAGTCTTTAGGCAATAAGTATCCTGATCGAGGATATGGCTCCTGTTTTAAGCAGTGGCTAAAAAGTGATTTTCCTAGACCCTATCATAGTTTTGGTAATGGTAGTGCGATGCGTGTCAGTCCGGTCGGGGACTTTGCCGATTCAGAAGCTGAATTAAAAAAGTTATCCTTGGCCGTAACGGCAATCACTCATGATCATCCAGAAGGGCTCAAAGGAGCTCAAGGGACTGCTTTAGCCATTTTTCTGGCTAGAAATGCTTCTTGTCAAAAGCAGCTGAGAAATCACTTAGTGACCTACTACGATCTTGACTTTACTTTGGCTGAAATTCGGGCGGACACTGTTTTTAATGACAGCTGTCAGGAAAGCGTCCCACAAGCCATCGTAGCTTTTCTGGCAGCTGATTCTTTTACGGATACGCTGCGTAATGCAGTTTCTATTGGCGGTGACAGCGATACACTAGCGGCAATTGCCGGTTCCATTGCTGAAAGTTTTTTTGGTATTCCACCTTTATTAAAAAGACAGATATTTAATTATCTCACCGATGAATTGGCTGAAATTGTAGTAACATGGGAAAAATTTTTAGAAAAAAAGAGAAAGGATGATCAGAAATGAAAATTCTGGTAATTGGAGCAAATGGTCAAATTGGCAGTCAGCTAGTAGAAAAATTACAGGCTTCAGATGCACATGAAGCACTGGCGATGGTCCGTAAAAAGGAACAGGAAGAACGTTTCTTGACCCAGGGGATCTCTACGGTTGTAGCTGATTTAGAGGATACGATCGAAGAACTTGCGAAAGCAGTAAAAGGAGTGGATGCGATTGTCTTTGCTGCTGGCTCTGGCGGTAAAACAGCTGCTGATAAAACAATTTTAATTGATCTAAACGGTGCTGTAAAAGCCATGGAAGCTGCAAAAAAAGCTGGTGTCAAGCGTTTTGTTATCGTAAGTGCGATTGGGACTCAGCAATGGTTAGAACCCCACCCTAGTTGGTTAGATCAGCTAGCGCCTTATTATGCAGCCAAATTTTATGCTGATGAGTGGTTGCAGCAAAGCGGCTTAGATTATACGATCGTTCGTCCGGGAGCATTGACTAATGACGCTCCGACTGGAAAAGTTGAAATAGCAGCAACGCTTGATCAGCCTGCACCAATCAGTCGTTGCGACGTAGCAGACTTGATCGTCGCCTTAGTTGATCAGAAGCAAACGATCAACAAATCTTTTGATGTGATCAATGGTTCAACAAAAATTACAGCAGCCATTAAAAATATCTAGGAGGTATCGGGTGGATTTTACGATTCGTAACATGTTAAAAGAAGATTGGTCTGATGTCTATCTGATTTACCGCCAGGGGATGGAGTCTGATCTGGCTACTTTCACAGTTGAAGAGCTGAACTATGAAGAGTTTGATCATCAACGGCTTAAACAAGGTCGATTTGTTATCTTGGATCAGCAAAAAATCATAGGCTGGACTTCTTTAAAAAAAGCTTCTGAAATTCCAGAATACTATGGGGTTGCTGAAGTGAGTATTTATTTAGATCAAGCCTATCAGGGCCAGGGGGTAGGGACGACACTTTTAAATCATCTGGTCGATTATTCGGAAAAAATAGGCTTTTGGACATTAGAAGCCGATATTCTCTTAGAAAACCAAGCAAGCCAACACTTACATGAAAAATGTGGTTTTCGCCTGGTTGGTAAAAGAGAAAGGTTAGGACGAGATCGGCATGGCCATTGGCGTGACACAGTTTTAATGGAAAGACGCAGTAAAAAAGTAGGAGTGGATCAAGCTGATTAAACGTTGTGATTGGGCAAAGACCCCCATTGAACAAGATTATCATGACCGGGAATGGGGAACAGTCTGTCATGATGAAAGAAAACTTTTTGAACTGTTGATTTTAGAAGGGATGCAGGCTGGTCTGAGTTGGCTGACGATCTTAAAAAAACGCCAGGCTTTTCAGGCAGCTTTTGATAATTTTGATTACCATAAGATCGCTCAGTATGATAAAAACAAAATCGAACACTTATTAGAAAATCCAGCCATCATCCGTCATCGCTTAAAGATCGAAGCAACTGTAAATAATGCTCAGTGTTTTTTAAAGATTGAAGATAAATATGACAGCTTTGATCATTTTATCTGGTCGTTTTTACCTGAGGGACCGCTGATCAATCATTGGCAGAAAATAGCAGAAGTACCTGCTAAAACAGCACTTTCTGAAAGAGTCAGTCAGGCTTTAAAAAAGGAAGGTTTCAAATTTGTTGGCCCTACGATAATTTATTCATACATGCAGGCGATCGGGATGATCAATGATCACTTAGAAGACTGTTCATTTAAATATAAAAAGACTCAAGAAAAATGAGTCTTTTTATTTTATGCTAATTTTTCTAATTTTTTCATTGCCTGGATCACAATATCTGCGGTAATTTTTTGCGGTAAAAAATGTATTTGTTCATTAGGTAAAGCTGCCCGCTGCCCTACTTTCTGATAGTCACTTTCACTTAATTCTAAGTCCATCTCTTTAAGTGTACCAGGCAGTGCGAGTAGTTGATAAAAATCTTTCAAACGTTTTATTTCATCCACTTTTCCTTCAATCATTAACTGAACTAAAATACCATAGGCAACTTTTTTTCCATGCAAAACCTTGTGACTGTCTGCTAAGGTTGTAAGAGCGTCATGAATTGAATGAGCTCCG
>DATGVB010000175.1:0-8119 GCA_035300805.1 Tetragenococcus sp.
AAGAAAAGTATCTTTTTTCTGATTGCGCCATTAATATTGCACCAGCTCCGCAAGAGTTGGCTGAAATTGCAGTTGAATCAGCAAAAACAGCTGAAATGTTTGATATTGATCCTAAGGTAGCTATGTTGAGTTTCTCCACCAAAGGTTCTGCCAAAGCTCCTCAAGCTGATGCAACGATCGAAGCGACAAAAATCGCTAAAGAGTTAGCACCTAATTTACCATTGGACGGGGAATTACAATTTGATGCTGCTTATATCCAGTCAGTAGCTCAATTAAAAGCTCCTGAATCAGAAGTAGCAGGTAAAGCAACAGTCTTTGTCTTTCCTGATTTACAAGCGGGTAACATCGGTTATAAGATTGCCCAACGCTTTGGCAACTTTGAAGCAATCGGTCCGATTTTACAAGGTTTGAACAAACCTGTTTCTGACTTGTCTCGTGGCTGTAATGAAGAAGATGTATATAAACTTTCGATTATTACCGCAGCACAATCGCTGATGAGCTAAGATTAATTTGAATGGAAACTGGCAAAGCAAGTTAAACTTGCTTTGCCAGTTTTTTTGCCTTATAAACTAAAAAAGGCTATACTTACGATTGAAAAGTAAGGAGTGAGTGCGTGATTTATTTAAATAATTTGACAGATACACAAAATTTAGGAAAATTGATCGGCAGAGTCGCAACAGCAGGTGATAATCTTGTATTAACTGGCGATCTAGGTGCAGGCAAGACTAGCTTGACTAAAGGGATCGCTTCAGGTTTAGAGATTACTCAATTAATCAAAAGTCCGACCTATACTCTGATTCGAGAATATCCGGCAGGTCGTCTTCCCCTCTATCATATGGATGTTTATCGAGTTGAAAAAGGAGCTGGTGATTTAGGTCTGGATGAGTATTTTGAAGGAGATGGCTTTTGCGTGATCGAATGGGGCAGGCAATTAGGAGATGCTTTGCCTTTAGATTATTTGGAATTATTCTTAAAAAAAGTTCCGCAAGATGAAAACAAACGACAAGTTGATTTTCTTAGTCATGGCTCAAAAGGAAAACAGCTGCAAAAAAAAATTGAATTAGGATGGAATAAAGATGTCTGAGGAGATTAATTTGATTATTCGAGAAGCTACAGCGGCTGATGCCACACAATTGACAAATGTTATGGCAACAATTAGTGAGCAGACAGAATACCTGGCCTTAGATGAATTAGGAATGGATCTGTCGCTTGATCTGCTGCAGCAGCAACTGGATTTGCTTTACCAAAGTCCCACAAATGTACTTCTTCTAGCCTTAGATGACAATGAAATCGTCGGTACAGCCTCTATTTCTAGTCGGGATGAAAAAAGGATCGCTCATATTGGAGAAGTGGGAATATCGATTTTAAAAGAATATTGGGGGTTTGGTTTAGGCAGTGTATTAATGGAAGAATTAATTGAATGGAGCAAAAAAACAAATATAATTCGTCGCTTGGAGTTAAGTGTTCAAAAGCAAAATAAAGCTGCGATTCATTTATATCAAAAGTTTGGCTTTCATACAGAAGCGGTTATGAAACGCGGCGCTCTGAGTGATCAAGGGATCTTTTTGGACTGCTTATTAATGAGCTTGATGATTGATTAAAAGACTGAGACATAATTATTTTCTAACAACAATTCAAAAAAATAAAACCTGCGATTCAGCAAGCTTCATCTTTTGCGCCGAGGACCAACCGGACCGCAGGAGCAAGCAGAAAAGCTGCGCCGAGGACCAACCGGACCGCAGGAGCAAGCTTAAAATGTTCGGAAATTTATTGTCGTTGGAAAATATGTCCCAGTCTCACTTTTATTTTGACACGACGAAAGGTTTTAATGAATCGCTGCCAAAAAATTTTTCTTCTGCCAGCAGGATTTCAGCACACGCCCGGCTATCAGCCAAAGCGTCATGATGGTGATCTAAAGGAATCTGTAAAAAATCACAGATCGTATTTAGACGGTGGTTGGCTAATTCCGGATAAAATTTGCGACTCGTTTTGACTGTGTCAAGTGATAGAAACTGTGCAGGAGCAAGTTTATGATGACTAAGACAACCAGCCAGAACACTATTGTCAAAACTGGCATTATGAGCAACAATTAAATTGTTTTCATTAAAATAGGGTTGGATAACCGACCAGACTTCAGGAAATTTAGGTGAATTGAGCACATCATAGGGATGAATGCCGTGAATTTGAATGTTTTTTGCAAAAAAGTCTGTCTCTGGATTGATCAAGGTATAATATTCATCAATGATCTGACTATTTTCTACCATGACCAATGCCACTGAACAGGCACTATAGCGTTTAAAGTTAGCAGTTTCAAAATCTATTGCGATAAAGTTCATGAAAGATTTCCTCCCGAAGTAAAAGCTTTATTGACTATTTCCATTTTACCTAAAAATACGGTAAGATGAAAGCAAATCAATTTTAAAGAGGTGGATTGTGTGAAGATTGGTGTTGTCGGTTTAGGTAGTATCGCTCAAAAAGCATATTTACCCCTTTATATGAAGTTGCAAGACCAAGTGGATTTTTATTTTGCGACTCGCAGTCAGCAAGTGCAAGAAGAAATACAAGAAAAATATGATCTTGAACATATCTATAATGACCTAGACGAGTTGCTGGCAAAGGGAATCGAGGCTTGTTTCATTCATACGGCTACAGCCAGCCATTACGCTTTAGTAAAACAGTGTTTAGAAAATAATATTGATGTTTTTGTCGATAAGCCTTTAAGTGAAAATTTTGCCGAAGTGGATGAGTTATTGAAATTAGCTCAGCGAAAACAAAGGATTTTGATGGTCGGTTTTAACCGGCGTTTTGCTCCTCTGGTAGATAAATTAAAAGGATTACCGGATAAACGTTTACTCTTTTTACAAAAGAATGCCGTAAATGATGAAAAAGAAACAACTTATGAGATTTTTGATGTATTTTTACATTTAGTAGATACCGCTGTTTATTTATTAGACGAACCTGTCTGTTCGATTTTCAGTGATATTTGTCAAAAAGATGGCTATTTAGATACGGCTAGTTTAACTTTAAAAACAGAAAATTCCACTGCTTCATTAAGCATGGATCTAAAAAGTGGTGCGAACTATGAACTTTATCAGCTGACAAGCCTTAGTGAAACAGACTTTTTGGAAAACCTGGTCAGCTTAAAACGCTACAAAGGAGAACAGAAAATCACAGTGAATTTTGGTGATTGGGCAGATACTTTGGTGAAACGTGGTTTTGAGCCTATGGTACAAGCCTTTCTGGCAGCTGTAAAAACACGTTCGACTAAAAATTTACGCCAAAAAGGGATTCGTCAAAGTCATCATAGCTGTCAGGAAATGTTAAAACAGGCTGAAAAAATGCGACAGAAATGATAAAATAAGTTAGATGTTTGCAAAAGGAGCTTTTTACTGATGAATAAAGAAGAGTTAATAAGTTATTTTCCTCAAAGTCATATTATGCTGGACGAACCCTTAAATAAATATACTTTTACCAAGACCGGCGGACCGGCTGATATTTTAGCTTTTCCCAAAACCCAAAAGGAAACTCAGGATTTAGTTTTATATTGCCGGAATCATGGGGTCCCCTGGCTGGTTTTGGGTAATGCCAGCAACTTGATCGTACGTGATGGAGGCATTCGTGGTTTAGTCATCATGTTACTCGAAATGAATGATATTACAGTTGAAAAAAATGTTGTTTTTGCTCAAGCAGGGGCGCGTCTGGTTGATAGTAGTCAGGCTGCACTGGCGGCTTCATTGACTGGTATGGAGTTTGCTTGTGGAATCCCCGGCAGTGTTGGCGGGGCTGTTTACATGAATGCCGGTGCTTATGGCGGAGAAATCAAAGACATCTTTACTTCATGTGATGTTTTATTGCCTGATGGGAGGATAAAAAGCTATTCAAATGAGGATATGGCTTTTGGTTATCGCCATAGTTTTATCCAAGTACAAAGTGGTGTGATCTTAAATGCCAAATTTACTTTAAAAACCGGCCAAAAAGACTTTATCAAAGAAAGAATGGATGAATTAACTGAACTGCGCCAATCTAAGCAACCGCTGGAATATCCTTCTTGCGGCAGTGTCTTTAAGCGGCCAGCCGGTCATTATACAGGTAAGTTAATACAAGATGCCGGTTTACAAGGATTAAAGTGGGGCGGGGCGCAGATTTCTGAAAAGCATGCTGGCTTTATTGTCAATATTGATCATGCAACAGCGACTGATTATGTTGAGCTGATTGCTCATATTCAAGCGGTGATCAAAAAAAAGTTTGGTGTAGTTTTAGAGACGGAAGTTCGGATCATTGGGGAATCATTAAGGAGAAAAAGTGATGCTTAAAACGAAATTTGGTCAGAGTAAAAAGGGACAGGAGATTTATTATTATAGTTTTGAAAATCAGAATAAGATGAAATTTACCGTTTCTAATCTTGGCGCGGTGATGACAAACTTGTGGGTGCCAGATGATAAAGGTCATTTGCGCGATGTGATATTGGGTTATGATTCCGTTAGTGCCTATGAAAATAATACAGCTACTTTTTTTGGCGCGATCGTGGGTCGGGTCGCCAATCGGACCCAAAATGCTCAATTCGAGTTAATGAATAAAACTTATCATTTAAACCAAAATGAAGGAAATAATAATTTGCATAGTGGCCCCGATGGCTATCAGATCCGTTTATGGGATGTAAAAACTGTAGACGAACATAAAAATGAAATTTCTTTTTTACTTGATAGTCCGGATCTTGATCAAGGTTATCCGGGGGATCTGAAGTTACAAGTAACTTATCGTCTGACTGAAGATAATCAGTTATGGATCTCCTATAAGGGAGCTTCCAATCAGACAACACTCTTTAATCCGACCAGCCACAATTATTTTAATCTGAATGGTCATGCCAGCGGTACGATCTTAGACCATCAATTACAAATAGCTGCCAGTCATTTTACTCCTTTAAAAGCAGATTCGATCCCAAGTGGTGAGATTAGTAAGGTAGCAGCTAGCCCAATGGATTTTCGTCAGGAAAAATCAATCGGCGTAGATATTACCAGTGATTTTGAACAGATCAAAAGAGCCGGTGGTTATGATCATAATTTTGTTTTAGATAAAAAAACAGATCAAGTTGAAACAATCCTTTCATTAACTGGCGATCAAAGCCATATTCGTTTGCAGATGGCGACTGACATGCCGGGACTACAGATCTACACAGCTAATGGAATTGACCATGAAAAGGGTAAAGAAGGAGCTTTTTACCCGCAATATGCAGGGATTGCCCTGGAGACACAATATTTTCCTAATGCAGTCAATGAAAAAAATTTTACCACTCCTTTACTGGAAAAAGACAAAAGCGTTGTACATCAGACTTGTTTAGCTTTTTCCATCCGATAAGTAAAAAAAGAGACGGGACCATAATTATTTTCTAACAATAATTATGGTCCCGTCTCTTTTTAGAGTCTAGCTTTAACAAATTTTAATAGTACCGCTGCGACCCCTGCTGTGGCAATTCCGGCAATAATTGCTTCAGGTATCCCTTGGGTAAAAATAATGGAAAGAATAGCTGTATAGACAGCATTGCCGGCTTTACCGATAATTGCAGCATAGTCTTTCTGGAAAAGAAAATAGACCATATTCATAACGACTACTGTATTTACGATGCCGCCACTGAGTCCTGCCAGAAATAGCCCCCAGCCGCTGCTTCTTTCTTTCAGATATTTTTGATAGTACTTGTAAACATAATAAGGTACGATCCCGATCAGTATTCTCGGAATGAAAGCAACTAATAAAGCCTTCCAGCTACCATTTCCACTGGTACCAAGCGGAGCTACAAAAGGCGAGAAGACAAAAGACATGGGTGTGACTATAATGGTCGAACGAATCATACTGATCAGTCCAAAACAAGCGCCTAAAAAAGCCCCAATCTGCGGCCCTAATATGATAGAACCAATAATCACCGGGATATGCAGGGTAGTTGCATTTAAAGGACCAATCGGAATGAATCCTAAAAAAGGAACAGAAGCGAGTAAGATTAAGATCGCTAAGAAGAATGCCGTTAATACTAAACGAAAAGTTTTCTGCTTTTGCTGCATGAATTTAAGCCTCCTTGGACTCTAATGAGTTGATCGCAATTGAGACGATGTCCTCGACAGAAGCTAAGGCCCCCTTGCCAAAATCGCCACAGGCTAAAAGTGAAGTCCGCGGTTTTATTTCTTTGTAGCTTACTTCTTTTAAGGTCTGTAAGTTTCTTTGGACGATCGGATTTTCATACATATGAGTATTCATTGCCGGTGCAATTAATTTCTTACGATCTTGCGGCAAGGCTAAGGCGATCGTGCTAATTAGATCATCAGCGATCCCGTTAGCTAACTTTCCTATAATATTTGCACTTGCTGGAGCAAGCAGAAAGAGTTCCGCCTGCTTGGCTAATTCGATATGATTGATTTTAGCAGGAACAGGTTCGTCCATCACATCTGTATGAACGATTCGTTTTGAAAGAGATTGTATGGTTAAAGGAGTAATGAATTTTTGCGCACTCTTGGACATCAGGACATCTACGGCATAGCCTTTTTTAGTTAATTCGTTGGTGATATCCGCTGCTTTGTAAGCAGAGATACTGCCAGTCACTCCTAATATTATATGTTTAGTCATTTTTTTCCTCCTTAAAGATTGGTCGTTTTAATGATCATTTGGGCGATGGCTTTTTTATCAGTAGCAGTGCCGATAATTTGCTGGTTACGGTCAATCAGATAAGCAATATGCTGATCTGCTTTAATTTGACTTAAGTCATTAGCCAGGACAAAATCAGCATGGCTTTTTTGTAAAGAACGATAAGCTGTGTCGATCAATTCTTCTTTTGAAACATCTACTAATAATTTAAAGCCGATCAGTACCGTCTGCGGCTGTAGCTTTTTGATGATCTGGATGACTTTGGGTGTTTTTTCTAAAATCAAATACAATTGTTTGGTATCAGAAGATATTTTTTTCTCATCTTTTTTTACCTGCTGGGTCAATTGGGCTAAATCTTTTTCATCCAGTGGTCCCTGTTTCTTCTGGAACTGGTCATTAATAGCTGTTAAAAAAGCTTGTTGCGAAAATGATCTTACTGGGGCGAAATCACTAACAGCCATGCTGTGAATAACTAGGTCAAAGGTGTATTTTTTCAATAAACCAGTTAACTGTTCAGCCAGATCATGAGTTCCGCTGATTTCATATAGAAACAGGTTTTTTATCATGGGTGGTTTTTTAGCTGCAGCAGTAGTAACATAGTGGACTTCCGCTTCTTTTTCTAGAAAAGCAGCTGCGATCAGACTGCCCAAACGACCTGTAGAATGATTGGTAATTGAACGTACTTGATCGATTTTCTCTGAAGTACCCCCTGCTGTGATCAATACTCTCATTTTTTCACTTCCATTTCAACAATTGTCCGTCCCACATGACGAGCATCTAAAATTGCTTCTATCGTATCATCTAGATCTGTTAGAATAACTTCTTGAACTTGTATTTTGTTTAAGATTTTTTTGTGTTTTGCTAAAAATTCCCAGATTGCTCTTCTTTTTTCTTGTTTAACATTTACCGAATCAATTCCAATCAATCGGATATTACGTAAGATGAAAGGAAGAACCGTTGTGTTTAGCTGATTACCAGCTGCATTGCCACAAAGAGCCACACAACCGTCATACTGCATAAAGGGTAATATGGCTGCCAGCATATCGCCACCGACAGTATCAATGACGGCGGCAAATTTCTCTTTTGCCAGAGGACGGTTTTTTTCCGGTAACAGTTCTTCTGGTTTTAATATCTTTTGAGCCCCCAAAGCAGACAGGTATGTTTCTTGTTCATTCTTGGCAGAAAGAGCTGTGATGTTAGTAAAGCCCAGCTCTTTTAACAAAGCTATTGCAATACTTGCCACACCGCCACTTGCTCCAGTTACAAGAATACTAGCTTCTGATGCGATTTTTTGTTTGATCAAAGCTTGTACGCATAAGGCAGCTGTAAAACCGGCCGTACCAAAAGCCATCGCTTCTTTGGCGGATAGATCTTCTGGTAAAGCGACAGGCCAACTAGCAGGAACATCTTGAATCTGGCTGAACCCGCCATCTTTTGCAACCCCTAAACCAAAGCCTGTCACTAAGACCCGCTCGCCAACTTTCCACAA